>JAOASB010000024.1 GCA_025210375.1 Maledivibacter sp.
TATGGTCCAGTAGTTCAGTTGGTTAGAACGCTAGCCTGTCACGCTAGAGGTCGAGAGTTCGAGTCTCTTCTGGATCGCCATTTTGCTGGTGTAGCTCAATTGGCAGAGCAGCTGACTTGTAATCAGCAGGTTGCGGGTTCGAGTCCCATCACCAGCTCCATTTTAATATTTAATCCGGAGGGATGCCCGAGTGGCTAAAGGGGGCGGACTGTAAATCCGTTGTCGACGACTACACTGGTTCGAATCCAGTTCCCTCCACCATATAACTTCTGCATATGCGGTAGTGGCTCAGTGGTAGAGCATCGCCTTGCCAAGGCGAGGGTCGAGGGTTCAAATCCCTTCTACCGCTCCAATATACTTATTTATGCGGGTGTAGCTCAGTGGTAGAGCCCCGGCCTTCCAAGCCGGTTGCGAGGGTTCGATCCCCTTCACCCGCTCCATTTATTCATGGCGGCTGTAGTCAAGTGGTTAAGACACAGGATTGTGGCTCCTGCATGCGTGGGTTCGAACCCCATCAGCCGCCCCATTAAAATATATAATTGGGGATTAGCCAAGTCGGTAAGGCAACGGACTTTGACTCCGTCATTCACAGGTTCGAGTCCTGTATCCCCAGCCATTTATATATAACTAGCTTTAATGTTGATTATTATTATGACCCATTAGCTCAGTCGGTAGAGCACCTGACTTTTAATCAGGGTGTCCCGCGTTCGAGTCGCGGATGGGTCACCATTTTCTTTGCTGGTACTATATATCAAATTGCTATTTATGGCGGCATAGCCAAGTGGTAAGGCAGAGGTCTGCAAAACCTTTATTCCCCAGTTCAAATCTGGGTGCCGCCTCCATTAATTCAATACAAGATGCGCCTATAGCTCAGCTGGATAGAGTGTCTGACTACGAATCAGAAGGTCGGGGGTTCGAATCCCTCTGGGCGCACCAACAGAAACTGCTAGAATACAAAGTTCTAGCAGTTTTATTATGTTTGAATATATTTTAAAATTCGTTTCAATTCCCTTGAATTCTTGACACGTAGCCAACACGTAGCCAACAAAGTATTTTAAAAAAATACGGTTTGGAATTAAATTTTTTCTATATCGTTTTTCAATTCTGCTATATTTGTATGAGTGTATATATTTGCAGTGGTTGAGTAATCTGCATGTCCTATTATTTTTTGAATAGACGTTGTTTTTACATTCCCCTTATTCATCAAACTAGCAAATGTGTGTCTAGTTGAATATGGTGTTAATTTTCTTACATTTGCTTTTTATAGTGAAGGGTAATATAAATATTTTCTATAATAATCTACTCTTATTTTATTTCCATCTTTATTTATTAGATATTCACTATCTTTAGAGTACCGTTGCCTTATATACGGCTGTATTTTAGGGTGGATAGGTATATTGTCTATAATCATTGATAATCAATGGCTATAGGCCTTTTTAATTTTTTGCTATTAATATATTGGCCTGGAATGAATATTGCTTTAAATTCATCCCCATGTGATCATGGTTTTGTTTTCAGAGTAGACTATCACAACAGGTTAAATTAATAGAAATATGTTGCCTATTTAGAATATAAATAATGTTATAACATCAATGCGTTTAAAGGGGATAATATGAATTATTTATCAAATGAAAAACTATCTAAAATAAGACAGATGATTAAGAATGGTGAAATTAATAGAACTACAGAAGGTATGTCTGGAGGTTATATTCAAGGGAATATTCTTATTTTAAGAGTAATTTGTGTATTGGCAATGGAAATTTTAAGTGGTTAGAATAAATTTCCTAGCTTTAACAACTTCAATAGTTTGAATATTGAGAAAAATAAAGCGCGTAAATACGCGCTATTTACACGCCTTGGAGTGAAAAGGTATTATTTATTTAACGGTAAGAGTATCAAAAAACTGTAATTTATATTAGGGAGGGAAGAATTATGAATGAGAAAAAGATATTAAGTTATGGGCTTGAGGCAAAATTAGGGACTTTAAATCCTCATAAGTACTATTCTTACACTGGAACGATAACTGCTCAAATTGTTAGAATGTGTGGAGCAAGACTTTATGTAAAATTACCAAATGAAGACTATACTTCTTTTGTACAAATGGGACAAGTTGCTGAAGGCAATCCCATTCAAGTAGATAAAGAAGGTAAAGTTTGGAGAATCAAAATCAGTCAGGATTATAAATGGTCTGATGGTTCTAAGTTGTGTATTGAAGACGTTCTTTATACTTTCAAAGAGTTATTTGATCCAGCCATGGAAAATACTAAGGCTTGTAACATTATGCATGGGTATATTTCCATTTTAAATGCAGAAAGTTATTACAATGGTAATGCTAAGTGGGAAGATGTTGGAATTAAAATTGTTGATCAAAATTATTTAGAAATTACTACTGAAGAACCTCAGACGGTTGCAGATGTAATGCTCCATTTTGCAAATACTGCGTCCACTCTTGTCAAAAAGGATATATATGAGAAGGCTAAAGTCAATGGAATGAGTTATGGTACAAGTGTTGAAGAATATGTATCAGGCGGGCTATTTAGCATTTATGAATGGAAAGATGGAGAGTATATAAAATTAAAGAAAAATAATTATTTTCCTTATTCTGATTTAGCTAAAGTAGACGAGATTCATATATTACTTTCAGTAAGTAAACAGAAGCAACAGAAACTTTTTGAAGAAGGTAAACTGGATTTTGTTGAATTGATAAGTGAGAATATCCAAGAGTTTGAAAGTTACAATAATATTCTTGAAGATCCTCAGAAAATTATAACAAGTATTAATCTCAATTTGAAGAATCCATCATGTCCAGCCCTTAAAAACCTCAATTTTAGAAATGCCATATATTATGCACTTAATAGAGAGAAAATTGCAGAAAGTGTTAATGAAATACCAGTTCAGTATTACATATCAACTAATAGAATAATCGACAACCTGAAAGGGATTCGTTATAGAGATACAGATGAAGCAGCGGAAAACGTTGTTCCAAACTATGGATATAATGTTGAATTGGCCAAGGAATATTTCTCAAAAGCATTGAAAGAGCTTGATAAGGAAAAAATTGATATTGAACTCCTTTGTGGAGATAATCAAAGACATAAAACATTAAGCTGTGAAATTAAAACTTCAATTGAAAATACTTTTGGACGGGATAAAATTACTATTCATATTAAGGAAATCGAATACAGCAAGCTTAAAAAGTATTTAACGACGTGGAAGACGGATAAGGAAGCATATCAAATGGCATTTGCGGGATTTGCTGGAAGTACAGTTGCTCCGTGGAATGCCTTAAAGTATCATACCGGATTTTATAATGGGGAAACATGGCAAAATGATCAATTTGATGTATTGTGGCATGAAGCAAATTATGGAGAGTCAATACTAATTAAGGGCAAACGTTTACAGCTTACTGCAGAGATGGAAGCTATTCTTATTGATCAGAAACCATTTATTCCAGTAACTCAAGAAGTATACAGATACTTGATAAGTGATCGTATAAAGGTTATGTTCAATCACCCGGTCCCAACTATTGGATTTGGATGGGAATATAGTGATATTAAATGAATGGAGGAGAATTTATGATAAAAAATGTGAAGATTTTCAGCGTACTTTTGATAGTGTTTCTGATACTTTCTGGATGTACTAGAAATGAGGCTAAACCTGAAAATTCAGTAAAAGAACAGCAATCAGGTGGTGAAGTTAGTCAAGAGAAAACGGTACCAAACAATAATACCATTACAGATGAAGGTTATGGAACTTTAAACTTAAGTATAGCTGACAATATTGCAACCTTAAGTCCTCAAAGATATCTGAATTCACTTGTTGAAGGAACAATCGTTAAACGTGTTGGTACAAGATTATATAGTTACGTACCAAATGAGAAAAGAGATGGAGTCGTTGTGGCTCCGCAGCTGGCTGACGGAGAACCTGTCAGTATGAATGAAGAAAACACTATTTGGCATATCAAGGTTAAAGATGGTATGGAATGGTGGAATGGGGATACACTTGATGCTGAAGATGTTGAATATTCATTTAAGATGCTAATTGATCCCAAATTACTTAATCCTAAGGCAAGCAATTTAACTGGAGGAGCTGTAAAAATTAAAAACCTACAGCAATATTATATGCAATTGAGTGAAGGTGGAACTAAAACTGATTTTTCAGAAGTTGGGTTTAAAGCTATTGACAACAATACTATTGAAGTTATAACAGAAAAAGGACAGTTGCCATTTGAAGTCATGATAGCCTTAGCGGATACAGGTACAACATTGGTATATGACAAAATATTCAAAGAAACCCTTAATGAAGATGGTACTGAATCACTTTATGGAACAGATGTAGATAAAATGGGATACTCAGGTCCGTATGTATTAACAGAGTGGGTTAAAGGTTCAAAGCTGGTCTTCGAAAAAAATCCTAAGTATACTTTAAAGGATGATATTAGTCTTTCGAAAATTGTGACTAAGGTTGTACCTAATGTGGCAACACAAATTCAGTTATTTGAGAAAGGCGAATTAGACTTTGTAGCATTGTCTGATGCAGATGCCAAAAACTATGAACAGGATCCAAGGGTAATTAGTGGTAACAATAAGAGAATTACAAGCTTTACATTTAATACTGCTAATCCAGATAAGCCAATTTTGGCAAATTTAAACTTTAAAAATGCAATGTTTTATGCATTAGATAGAGAATCAATTGCTCAATTAATTGATGGAATGCCAACACCTTTCTATATATCAACTGAAAGATTTTCAGATATAGGTAAAGGTATAAAGTATAGAGAAACAGAATATGCAAAGGCTCTGGTACCGGAAAAAAATGGTTACAATCCAGAATTAGCTAAATCTTTTTTTGATAAAGCGATGGAAGAAGAGGAGCTAGAAGATGTTGAACTAACAATTTTGTATGGAGATACGGGTCATTATAAGTTAATTGCTGAGTATGTACAAAAGAGTATTCCAGAAGTATTTGGTGAGAACAGAATAAAGATAAATTTACAAGCAATGCCAAATACCCAGTTGCTATCCCATAGAAAAACATGGAGAGATAATCCTACTTGTTATGAAATAACATTTAGTAACTGGGGAGGAAGTACAACGCTTGTTTGGAATGGACTAAAGTATCATACAAGTATGTATAAAAAAAGAAATGAACCTTGGACAAACGATGAGTTTGATAGACTATGGAAAGAAGCAAATTATGGTGAAAGTAGATTAGAAGAAGGGAAGCAGGCTGAGTACACAGCTATGATGGAAAGTATCATGTTTGATGAGAAACCTCTTGTACCAATTGTTCAGCCTGTTGATAGATTCCTGTTAAATAGTAATATTGCTCCTGGTATCACTAAACCATCACCAATAGCTGGTTTGTGTCTTGAATATGCAAGCATAAAAAAATGATAGTTAGGATGCTTGTCGATTTAAGGGCAGGCATCTTTTACTAAACGTGAGGAGAAGCCTATGACAAAATATATTTTTCAAAGAATTATTGCACTTGTTTTGACATTATTCATCATAATATCTATTGCTTTTCTAGTTGTTAGATTGATGCCTGGCAGTGTTTATGGTGAAGATGCTGAAGTGTCTCCAGCTGTGCTGGAAGCTTTAAATCATAAGTATCATTTCGATGAACCATTAGTTGTTCAATACGGATATTTTTTAAAAAATTTGGCTGTATGGGATTGGGGAACATCCTTAGCATTACAACCAGGTGTACCAGTTTATGACATTGTTAAAGAAAGAATTCCTGTTACGTTAAGAATTAATATGGTTGCGCTATTGATTGCTATTCCTATTGGCATTGTATTCGGTACACTGGCAGCAATAAAGAAAAATACCGTTGTTGATTATATCATATCATTAATGATTGTCATATTTATTTCAGTGCCTTCTTTTGTATCAGCATCAATTCTACAATATTTTGTTGCCTATAAACTTGATTTATTACCTGTAATTTATTCAACAGATGTAGTAGGTGTTTTAGGTAATTTAAAATGTGTAATGCTTCCTATGATTGCATTGGCATTGAGTCCAATCGCAAGAGTTGCAAGATATTTACGTGCTGAATTAGGTGAAATAATGAACAGTGATTATTTGCTACTGGCTAGAACAAAAGGATTAACCTATAGACAATCTATTGTTAGACATGGTATGAGGAATTCTTTTATTCCATTAGTGAACATTATTATGCCAATGTTTACAACTATGATTGGGGGATCGTTGGTTATTGAAAACATTTTTGCTATTCCAGGAATGGGTGGTTTGATGATTGACTCCATTAATTCCAGTGATCACTATGTAACAGTTGCTGTATTAGTATTTTATTCTTTTATGTTTTTAATTACAATGCTTATTACAGATATATCATACAGTTTGATTGATCCAAGAATTAAAGTAGGAGGTGGAAAGCGGTGAAAATATTTTCCGAAGAAAAGTACACTGGACTTTCCCCAGAATCATTTCAAGTGGTTAATATAGATAAAGAAATTGTTGATACTAAGTTCAATACCAAACCCATTAGTTTTTTTGAAGATGTTATAAGGCGATTTGCCAAAAACAAATTGTCAGTTGTGGCGTTTGTACTAATCTGTATAATTGTTGTATTTGCAATTATTGGACCATCCCTTAACCCTTATACCTTTGATGAACAGAATTTAGAGTTAATTAATTTACCAGCTAAAATATCTTTTATAAGTGGTTGGAACATTTTTAACGGATCTAGAGTAGTTATTAATAGACGTGCAGACCTATTGGATGATCCAAATTATTATAATGAAGGTAGTGTCTTGGAGGTTATGAATAAACGGCTGGTTAATGATGTTGAAATGGTTGATGTACTAGTCGATTACTACATATATGAAGGAATAGAAGAGGATGATCATTGGTTTGGTACGGATTATCTAGGTCGAGATTCTTGGACTAGATTATGGAGAGGGGTAAGAGTGTCATTACTTATCGCAATAGTATCTGTGATGGCAAATGTTTTTATTGGTATAGTCTATGGGGCGATTGCAGGTTACTATGGCGGAAAAGTAGACATGATAATGATGAGAATATCAGAGATCATCAAATCGTTTCCAAGAATAGTTATTATAACCATGTTTATTCTAGTATTTGGGACAGGACTGTTTTCAATTGTTGGAGCATTAGTAGTAAAGGGCTGGGTTAATACTGCAAGAATGGTCAGATCTCAATTCTATAGATTTAAAAACAGCGAATATGTTTTAGCAGCAAAAACTCTAGGTGTTCAAGATTTTTGTATTATGTTTAGACATATATTACCTAATTCAATTGGACCTGTAATAACTTATTCGATGATTGCAATACCAAGTGCAATATTTGCTGAATCATTTTTAGCATATATCGGTTTAGGTTTGCAAGCACCAGAGCCGTCAATTGGTGTTTTATTGGCACAAGGACAAAAAGTACTATTACAATATCCTGAGCAAACATTGTTTCCAGCACTTTTGATTTCTGTTTTGATGATCTCATTCAATATGTTTGCTAATGGGTTAAGAGATGCATTTGACCCAACACAGAGGGGAGAGTAAACATGGATAAAGAAAAAATACTGAGTGTAGATAATCTATCGGTTTCTTTTAAAACACAGCAGGGTAGAGTGAAAGCAGTAAGAAATATCAGTTTCGATTTATACAAGGGCGAAACTTTGGCGATTGTTGGAGAATCAGGATCGGGTAAATCGGTTACAACAAAATCAATTTTAGGACTGTTAAGTAAGAATGCATCTATAGACAGTGGAAAGATTTTGTATAATGGTGAAAATTTCGTAAACTTTGTGGAAAAAGATTTTTACAAAATACGAGGTAAGGAAATATCCTTGATTTTTCAAGATCCATTTTCAGCATTAAACCCAATTGTAAAAGTAGGAAAACAAATATCTGAAGCGTTAATACTGAGTAGAGGCATGAACAAGAAAGAAGCAAAAAAGAAAGCAATAGAACTGATGGAGATCGTAGGAATTAGAAATGCTAAACAACGATACAACGGTTATCCTTTTGAGTACTCAGGAGGAATGCGACAGCGTGTGGTAATAGCAATAGCTTTGGCATCAGATCCTCAGATTTTGATTTGTGATGAACCTACAACAGCACTTGATGTAACTATTCAATCTAAAATATTGAATCAGATTGAAAAGATAAAAAATGAAAGAGATTTATCGGTAATCTTTATCACCCATGATTTATCAGTTGTTGCAAATATTGCGGATAGAATATGTGTGATGTATGCAGGAAAAATAGTTGAATTTGGAACAACAGAAGAAATCTTTACAGACCCGGCACATCCATATACTTGGGCTCTTTTATCATCAATGCCGGATTTGGAAACAAAAGAGAGATTATTTGCAATTCCAGGTACACCACCGAATATGATCTATCCACCAAAGGGAGACGCTTTTGCTGCCAGAAATAAATATGCTATAAAATTGGATTTTGAAAAGGAACCACCATTCTTTAAGTTATCAGAGACTCATTATGCAGCTACATGGTTGCAACATCCTAAAGCTCCAAAAGTAAAACGGCCAGAAATTCTTGAAGAAAGAATAAAGAGAATCGTGAGAGAAGGTGGAGATATTGGATCAACAAAACAATGTACTAGAAGTCAATAATTTAACTGTAAAATTCAAAACTGGTAAAAAAGGATTTATGACCGCTGTTGATGGAGTATCATTTAACATTAAGAAAAATGAAATTTTTGGACTTGTTGGAGAAAGCGGTTGTGGAAAAACAACAACAGGCAGGTCAATAATAAGATTATATGATCCTGTAGAAGGGGAGATTAAATTTAAGGGTCGTGTAATCTCTGGAAAGCTGGACAGAAAGAAAAAAAAATATATAACAGATAATATAGCAATGATATTTCAAGATCCAATTTCTTCTTTAAATCCACGGATGACGGTTAGGGAAATTATTGCAGAAGGTTTAAAAATAAGAGGTGTAAAACAAAAATCTAAATTGGATGAAAAAATCTTAAGTATATTGAGTAAAGTTGGACTCGTTGAAGAACATGCATCGAGATATCCCCATGAGTTTTCAGGTGGTCAAAGGCAAAGGATTGGAATAGCGAGAGCTTTAGTCGTGAATCCTTCCTTAATAATTGCCGATGAGCCTATTTCAGCACTGGATGTGTCTATTCAAGCTCAGATCATAAACTTACTTTATGATCTAAAGGATGAGCTTGATATATCCATTTTATTTGTTGCCCACGATTTGTCGGTTGTAAAATACTTTTCAGATAGGATTGGGGTTATGTACGCTGGTAAACTTGTTGAAGTTGCAGAGGCAGATGATCTATATAGGAATCCATTACATCCTTATACTAAAGCATTATTATCTGCTATACCAAAACCAACTCCTTATAAGAATATTAAAGATAAAACAATTGTATTCAATTCAAAAAAATATGATTTCAGTTTAAATAGGCAGATGAGAGCAGTAGCCGATGATCATTACGTTTTATGCAGTGAAGATGAGTATCAATCTTATATTGAAGATTATAGTTAATAATCAGAAGATAGGAAACTATGAAGAAAAGAGAGGGTATTATGAAGAAAGCAACTAAGATTAGGTCCAAATCAAATCTAACTAATTTAATAGAAAGTGATATGATTATTGTTTCAGGTAAATACAAGTATAAGTTTTCTTGGAATTGGGCAAAACTTCCAGAAGACATGAAACTAACTTTAATAAGTGGAGTAACATGTGATAAAGAAGGGAATGTATATGCTTTAAATCGTTCGGAGGATTACCCGATTGTGGTTTTTGATAAAGATGGCAATCTGATAAAGCGAATATCTATAAAGGAGCCAGTTAAACGTGTTCATGGTGCATATATGACTTCCGATGAAAAGATTTGGTTCGCCGATGATGGTGGTCATGTTGTAAGAAAAATCGATAAAGAGGGTAATGTAATCATGACAATTGGTGAATTTGGAAAGCCATCGGATACAGGTTGCAATAATGCATTACCATCTCCTGAACTTGCTAAAAGCATTAAATACAGGGGGCTTCCATTTAATAGACCAACTAAAGCCTTTGAGACAGATAATGGTAATATTTATGTTTCAGATGGATATGCGAATGTTGCGATTCACAAGTTTGGTAAAGACGGAAATTTAATAAAGTCCTGGGGTGCTGTTGGGAATGGAGATAATGAATTTAGAAGGCCGCATGGTATATGGGTAGATAAATTTGAACGTGTTTGGGTAGCTGACCGAGAAAATGATACTGTTAAGATTTTTAATTCCGAGGGCGAATTTATCCATAGAATTGATGACTTGTTGTTTCCTACCGATTTCTGGTCAGATGGGAATCTAATGTATGTTGGTGAATTAGATGGTAGGTTGTCGATTTTTGATTTAGAGTTTAAGCTAGTAGCACAACTGGGCTTTGCAGGCTCACCTTTATGTGTTCACGCACTTTATGGTATGCCAAACGGTGATTTGTTTGCATGTGTGTTTAGGGGGGAATATTACTTAGTTAAATTAGAAAGGATTTGGGATTAATATGAAAAGAAATCTCAAAATTATTAGAACCGCAATAACGAAAGATATTGTTACATTTAACCCACAACGCTACGATTCTATAACTAATGCAGAAATGATTCGTTTATGTTCTGGTCGCTTGTATTCAACGATACCAAATGAAGATTTTTCGTCCTATGTATTGAAAGGTGAAATTGCAGATGGTGAGCCAATACAAGTTGATCAGTTGGGGAAAGTGTGGCGCATAGTTATCAATAGGAATGCAAAATGGGATGATGGTACTCCAATAACATCTGAAGATATAATTCATACCTTTAAGAGTATGTTTGATCCAATACTTCAAAATCCTAAATCCAGTAACTTAATTAGTAGTCATATTACAATCTTGAATGCAAAGGAGTATTTTAATCAGAGGAATAAACAAGAAATTGTTAAGTGGGATGATGTTGGTGTTAAAAAAATAGATGAGTTTACCGTTGAACTAGAGACTGTTGAATCCCATGACTCAATTGAAGTGATGATGCATTTTGTAAATGCAGCATCTTCAATTGTAAGAAAAGAAACTCATTCATTATACACAAATAATGGTAATACAGATTATGGAAATGATGTTTTGAAATTTAGTTCATCAGGTCCATATATTTTGAGAGAATGGGTAAAGGGAAAGAAAATTAGATTTATTAAGAATCCATATTATATATACGAGGAACATATTAAACTTGATGAGTTCCATGTAATTATAGAACCAGATGAAAAGAAATGCATTGAATATTACAATTATGATCTGATTGATTATATTGAAATTTCAAAATCAAACTTATGCATGATTGATGAGGACGAACAGGTAATTGTTGCTCCTCATAAAATAATTAATGGAATATCTATAAATACCTCTAATCCTAACCAAGCAATACTAAAAAATAAAAAGTTTAGAAATGCATTATACTATGGGATTAACAGGCTTGAATTGGCAAATATATTAGGTGAAGTACCTGCTAATTATTATTTATCAACAGCCCGTATTATCGACAGAAAAAATGGTAAAAGCTATAGAAGTACCAAGAAGGCTCAGGAATTAGTAGAGGAAAACCATAGTTACAATAAAGTATTCGCAATACAGCAATTTGAAGAGGCATTAAGAGAAACCTCAGTTAATAAAGTGAGTATAACGTTACTTTGTCCTAATGAAGCTAACAGTAAAGTTATTGCTGACTATTTAAAAGCATCATTTGAAGAGATTTTTTCAGGTAGATTAGCTTTAAAAATTGAAATTGTCGACTTTCTAGACATGCGAAAAAAAATGAAAATGTGGGAAGAAGATTCTGGGTCTTATGAATTAGGTTTTTGTGGATGGGGTGGCAGTACATTGGCACCATGGAATGCTTTAAAGTATTTCACAAGCAATTATCCGCAAAAAAATGAGCCTTTTTCTAATGCTGACTTTGACGAATTATTTTATAGAGCCAGTTATGGAGATCAAAGGTTTGAATCAAATGAAAGGCTTGATATTACCTGTGCTATGGAGAAAATATTAATGGATGAGAAGCCATATATACCAGTTACAGAGAAAACGGTGTATTATATAAAAAAACAGTATGTGAAATTGTCTTTTGATCACTATATTCCTGTGATTGGATTCGGTTTTAAGTATTGCGATATAGAAGACTAATAGGAGTGTAAAATATGTATGATATTGCGATTATAAATGGTTCTATCATTGATGGAACTGGAAGTACGATACAAAAAAGAAATTTGTATATAAAGAATGATATAATAGAGATAATTAGTTCTGAAATATATAAAGCAAAATATGTCATTGATGCATCGGGGTTAGCCGTATCCCCGGGATTCATCGATATACATACACATTCAGATATATCGGCGCTATTTGACAATACTATGGAAAGTAAGATTCTTCAAGGCGTCACTTTGGAACTGGCTGGAAACTGTGGCAATTCCTCTGCGCCTGCTGTAGGAGAATTGGAAGCACATAATTATAAACAAGGGTATAACTTGCATAGTATTACGGAAGTACCTGACAATGAAAGTATTGGGAAGTTAGGTAGTCAAATGGAGCGTGTCGGTATAACAAATAACTATGCCTCATTAGTTGGTCATAGTACTCTTCGCAAGGCTATTGTCGGAGAAGCTTTTAGAGATTCAACAGATGAAGAAATCGAGGCAATGTGTAGTCTTCTTGAAAAGCAAATAATTGAAGGGGCGTTTGGCATATCATTTGGATTAATCTATGCTCCTTCTTCATTTGCTAAAAAGGAAGAATTGATAGCACTGGCTAAAATTGTGAGTAAATATCAAGGAATTGTTGCATTTCATATGAGGAATGAAGGTGCAGGAATATTTGAAGCTTTGGATGAGTGTATTGAGATTGCACAATTATCAGGAGCTCAAATACAAATTTCACATCTCAAGCTTAGCCATAAATCCGTACACCTTATGGCGGGAAAGGTGTTGGATAAAATAGAGAGAGCACGATCAAGGGGTGTAAAAATTTATTGTGATCAGTACCCTTATAGAGCGTCTAGTACATCATTGAAAGTTTTGCTTCCCCCATGGGCTCTAGATGGTGGTGTTGAGCAAGCACTTAATAGACTAATAAATGAGAAAGGCGAAATTACCAAGGAACTAGATGCAAAAATCCTCCAAAGGGGTGGCGCAAGTAATATTTTCATCAATAATACATTCGGACGGTGTCCTGAATATGAAGAGAAATACTTAAATGAAATATTAGAGGAGAGAGGCTGGAGTGAAGTTGAATGTATAAAAAATATACTCATTGATTGTAAATTGAGAGTAAGTGCCATTTATTTCACGATGGATGATGAAGATGTCTATAGGTTTTTAAAGCAAGAAGATATTGCTGTAAGCAGTGATGGAAGAAGCTTTACACTGAACACTGACAAGTTAAAAGGCAATCCTCATCCAAGAAACTTTGGAGCATTTCCTAGAGCTTTAAAATTGATGAGAGACCGCAAGCTATTACCTCTGGAATTAGCAATTCATAAGATGACATCTCTACCTGCATCAATATTAGGAATTAGTGATCGAGGAATTATACAAGAGGGAAAGATTGCTGATTTAGTAATCTTTAACCCAGAGACTATAGAAGATACCGCATCATTTAAACAAGCAGCTTCAAAACCAAAGGGTATCGTTTATGTCATTGTAAACGGTCAAATTGTAGTTAAGGAAGGCAATGTAGTAAAAAGTGGAACGGGAAGGTTTATAAAGAAATCTTTAGGAGGATACAATGGATAGTTATAATGTAGTTAATAAATGGATTGATCAGAATTCGACTCCTTTATTAGATTTAAGCGATAAAATATGGTCTTTTTCAGAAATGAAGTTTGAAGAGTATAAATCTGCAGATGCGACTAAAAAAATAATGAAAGAAAATGGATTTGAAATTCATGAAAACGTAGCTGGACTAGAAACAGCATTTATTTGTTCGTATGGTTCAGGAAGTCCAGTCATTGGTTTTTTGGGAGAATATGATGCATTGGATGGACTGTCGCAGCAAGCTGATGTTTTTCATAGATCAAATGAAGGCAGTGACTTGTCAGGTCATGGTTGCGGACACAATTTACTGGGGGCTTCATGTGCTTTAGCTGTAATAGCAATTAAGGAATATATGATTAATAATAGGTTGGAAGGAACAATTAAATTATTTGGTTGTCCTGGAGAAGAAGGTGGGTCAGGTAAGACTTTCATGGCTAGAGAAGGTATTTTCGATGATCTAGATGCAGCAATAACATGGCATCCTAAAAATCAAAATTCTGTAACCAATTCTTCATCTTTAGCCAATATACAATCAAAGTTTAGGTTTAAAGGAAAAAGTGCGCATGCCGGTGGAGCACCACATTTAGGACGGAGTGCTTTGGATGCAGTAGAGCTAATGCATGTAGGGGTAAACTATTTAAGAGAGCATGTAATTCAGGATGCAAGATTACACTATGCAATCACAAATACCGGTGGTGTATCTCCAAATGTGGTCCAAGCAGATGCTGAAACCGTTCATTATGTTAGGGCTCCTGAAATGTCAGCGGTAAATAGTATTTACGAAAGAGTTTGCAACATTGCTCGAGGGGCAGCCTTAATGACGGATACTTCAGTTGAAATAGAAATTATAAAGGCTACCTCAAATACAATCATAAATTCAACTTTAAACAGAGTAATGGATCAAGTATATTCTGAACTAGGTGAAATTAGTTATAACGCTGATGATTATGAATACGCCAATAAGTATATGGAGACATTATCAGAAGAAGATATAAAGCACGTAATAAATGTCGTGAAAAGGAATATGACCACTGAGAATTTTATGCAAAACAAAGAGACGTTAATGAATAGTTCTCTCTTGCCATTCCATGTAACATTGAAAGAAAGGGAAGTTGTAAGGAAAGGATCGACAGATGTTGCAGATGTGTCTTGGATTGTACCCACAGTTCAGGCAGGTGTTGTTTGCTATGCAAAAGGGACACCTGGTCACAGCTGGCAAAAGGTTGCGCAAGGCAAATCATCAATTGCTAAAAAGGGATTAATCTACTCTTCTAAAGTGATGGCCTTAACAGCACTTAAACTATTGGATAACCCACTGATATTAGAAGCGGCGAAAAGAGAATTGCAAAATAGAGTTGGACCTACAGGGTATATATGCCCAATACCTGAGAATGTGTTTCCCAGCAAAATTTAAATTTGATTATGAAGTGAGAGATTGCTTATGAAACTAGGAATTGTAAAACATAATAAAAGTGTAACCGCACATCAAGTGGCTATGATTATCGATCGTGATTTTACTGAGATTGAGTATGTATTTTTAGAATATGATAATTTAGACAGAATTGATGATTTAATCAAAGCAAATTATTCAAGATTAGATGCACTTCTTTTTCTTGGGAAATTAAGCTATGATGTTGCAAGTAAATCAATGGTAAAAAGTATTTTAATGGAACATTTGTCCTATTCAAAGTATTCAATAATTAATAGTTTTATGCACGCTCACTTGGTCTATGGTTATGATTTGAATAAGATAAGTTGTGCAACTACAAATACTAAAAAAATATTACAAATACAGGAAGATTTAGAAATTAATGATAAACTGCCAGAACTGTTATTAGCATCAACTGAACAATACAATAAGATTAGTATTGAAGAATGTTATCAATTAAATAAAAAGGCCTATTTAAATGGAGAAATAGATTTTATAATTTCTACTGTTACAGGTGTATTGGAAAAACTAAAAGCAGATAATATTCCTTGTGAAATGGTGACGCATGCAGAAATCAGTATTAAAAGTAAATTAAGAAGATTATTAATGCGAAATATTGCTGAGGTAAACAAAAGCAATCAGATTATAGTCATCGCAATCTCGATTGACCGATTACCTTATTCAGCAATTCAAAATTATGATGAGTATTATAATTCAATTCAACAACTAAAGATATACAAGGAAATTTATAAGTTTTCAAAGGCTACACAGTCTGCAATTATGGAAATTGGCAATGGAAATTTTTTGCTTTTTTCTACTAGAAATGTAATTGAAAGAGAAACCGATGGATTTACGAAAATGGATTTAATCGATAAAATAAGAGATACAAAATGTGGTACAATTAGTATGGCTATTGGTTTTGGGGCAACAGCAAATCAAGCTAAGAAAAGTGCTCTAAAAGGGCAATATCATTCACAAAAGCAAGGTGGAAACTGTGCTTTTGTCGTGTTTGACGATAACAATATGTTTATATTAAATAAAAGTGTTACATCAAAAGAAATAAGCGAGAAAGTTGATAAGAGAATTAATGATATTGCTATTAATTCTAAACTTGGAATAAATACAGTATTTAAATTGATTAGAGTTGTTGAACAATATTCAATTGAAGAAATTACGGCAAAAGAATTAGCGCTTTTGTATGGTATCACTCACAGCAGCATGAACAAAATAATATCCAAGCTTGAAGCCTGTAACTATGTCAAGATAATTTCCAATAATAAAATTAATCAACGTGGCCGACCCAGTAGAATTATCAGGTTCAATTTTGGATAAAGATTTTTGACCAAGATAATGCATCTAGGCAAGGGGACAGGGGGAGACAATGTCGTCAACTTAAGAAAAATAAAAATATATGGACTTTCTTAAAAATAATTATAAACAGCTCTACAAATAGAAATGTGATTTTTAGACATACTATCTAATTTGGAGCTGTTTATATGACTAAAAAATCTATTGTCAAATTAATTCTGAAGGACGAGGGGACAGGTTGAATGTCCTTTTTTCATCTAGCGGTTTACAAGTATTAAAATAAAAAACAAACTAGTAGGAGATCAAGAGTATTCAACCAAGAAGCTACATATGATAACTGAACCAATACCCCTTACTGCTTCAATAGACTATGTAGAATCTGGAATAGACACTAAGTATAGTAAAAAACTTCTAGTACATATTATTAGCCCATTTAAAGTGGCTTTATACTCAGAGCTAAGAACTGACTCTGAAAGAGAGACTTACATGGTTTGCAAATCTTTAACACCAAATAACATATTATTCAATAGATTTTTAGACACCGAGCAATTTAATATAATGCTGCGATCAAGTTTTGTTGACAACGATGATAGAAAAAAATTACTAAAAGTAACTGGAATAATTAAACATAAAGCAGTAAAAGAAGTTGGTGATGATGGAGTAAGCTAGGCTGTAACTATAAAGACAGGTGTAGCCACTGTAAATGATGTGAAAGCACCTAATCCAGTTGAATTGGCACCTTATAGAACCTTTTCAGAGATTGAATAACAACCTGAAAGCTCATTCATTTTCAGAATGTAAAGTGGACCTTCAGTAGCACTTTATGAAGCCGATGGAGGAGCTTGGAGAAATGAAGCTATGGAGAATATAAAAGAATACCTAGTTAAGAATTTTGAAGGACTAGATTTTGTAAAGGTGATTTCTTAGTAATTGTTTTAAGGTGATGGGGTCACCTGCCACCTATTGTATACGAGTTAAGTTAAAGCATAGAATTATTTTGCTGTATTTAAATCAATGATCTGTATATTATGTTGTGAACAATAATTAATGAGACGTTCTAAAAACTTTTTTTTGTTTATAGAATTAATATTAAAAGTGAATATGGTTCCAGTAGTATAGACATTTAAATTTTGAAAAGTACCTAGGCGTCCCAGTTTGATTTCATATTCGATTTCAAATTTATCAATCTCATTCCAGTAAAAGTATCTTTTTCGTCTGTAAATACTGTAAAATGTAATTTTTTCGTTATCTGCGATTATTTTATAATCTTTAAACTCTATGACAAAAAATATTAATGAAACAAATACAGCTATTAATGGAGCTTCATTAAAAAGACCGAAGCCTGTAAGAATACAAATTATTGTAATAAATATTAAAAATTCTTTAAATGATGAGAATACATAGTGCATAGATTATACATCCTTTCAATATAATAACAGTTCTATTATATTGGAGAAATTTTCAAATGTCTATATTAAAGAAGATTTTAACGGAGAATAAATTTAAAGGGAGTGATGTAAGTGGATAAAACTGCAATTAAAAACTTTATAAACAAAATGAGTGAAGAACTTCCTCATGAAATACCAAAAGTTCTTCCTGAAAAAATACAAATTATTATTGATTATGGTTATAGGGAGATTTTAGTAGGAAAAACAGTTGTCTTAAAGCTACCACGAGTTGTAGCTGCATATAATTTAAGTTTCACTTTAGCTACTTCATAATTAGGTGTAAATGGGAAATATAAGTATCCTTCTACATAATCATAGCCATAAAGTTTTATAGGTAAAGTTATCTTGTGTTTTTTTATAGGAAAATTCGAATAAATATTAGGATTGTCTTTATGAAGAAATTGCAATATGTTTTTCAGAACGATTACTAATCGTTACAAACATAAAAGAATGATAAGTTGTTTTAAAATGTGAATTAGAGGGTGCAGGAAAATAATAGCTAGCATCATCAACAGGCTGGATAATTTTTAAGTTAGGCCTTTCTAATAAAAATCTATAAAAATGAAGAATAAGTCCAGATATACCAGTTATACATCCAATTATTGATAATATAATACTTAAATCTATGCCATTCATGTAAATCACCCTTTACTAAGTACATTTTACCATAATTTACTATATGGTTTATATAAGTTTTTAACTAAGATATATGCAAAAAAGTAAAAAAGAAATTGTCTATATAACAATCTTTTATTCAGAGTTAAATGCAAGTGGGTCTTCACCATATTTATTTGGTCCATGAGTCCCTTTAATAAATATTAAAAGTATAATAAAAAAAGTACTGATCAATGGTAGGTGTGAACAGAGGAATTAGCGGAGATTAAGAAGGACAAGGGGACAGGTAGAATGTCCTTTTACATGCAAGTACTGCAATCGAGCGATATGCAACTCAAGGACAGAAAACCTGTCCCTGAGTCCTTTTTATTATATTCAAAAGGTATGTAATCAATATGTAAATCAGGTTCTATATTTGCAAAAATTAGCTGCTGATATTCAGCACTATCTTTAAATTCTTCTCTTGGGATTCCGATTATTTCTTTTTGCCCATTAGGCTTTTCTTTTATCCCTATAATAATATATTTTGTCTGCTTTGAATTTGAATTAGCTAAAGCCATGATATCTATTAATAAATTTTCTTTATTCTTATATTGTATAGACTTAAAATCTACAAAATCATTTTCATAATTAAAGGACGAGGGGACAGGTTGAATGTCCTTTTGCGTGCAAGTACTGCAATCGAGCGAGATGTAATTCAAGGACGGAAAACCTGTCCCTGCGTCCTTTCTCCCTGCGTCCTTTCTTTTGGAAGGTATAATCTGTCTGCAATGAGGTATACATTGCAAGTTATAGAAAGAAGAATTGTAAAGTGGGTAATAAGCAAATATAAATATCTCCGAGGTAGACGAAAGGGAGCTGAAAAATGGCTTGCTCAGGTAAGTAAGACGCAGAGAACCAAAATTATTTGTTCATTGGACTTTTATAGGTATTTAGTAGGTTGAATGATAGGAGTCGTATTAAGGGAGACTTTCACGTACAGTTCTGAAAACAAAGAAAATAGGACAAATTATCATGTTTTCTAGCCACTCGACGCTGCGAATATAGTCAAAAAATGTCGGAAAAAATTACTACAAATATAAAAATATATATATTATAATAGAATATGTATAAAATGACATAATTAAAGGAGGACAAAAGATGAAGATTAAAAAGTTAGGTGTTTATTTTATTATTTTTTTAGTAATTTGGTGTTCTGGATCTTTAGTGTATGCTGAGAAGAGTAAGCAAACTGTATCTATCAATAATTCCGTATTAGAATTTGACAAGATTATTTATGTAGATGTTAGTAATGGCAATGATGACATAAATAATGGTAGCAAGGCAAAACCCTTTAAAACTGTAGAAAAAGCCTTTACTACTATTATTGATAAATCATTAGATTATGCCATAGTTATGGGAGAAGGAGAATATAACTTTGGGACTTTTACTCAATTCACTACTAGTAAGATCAATAAAATAGCTTATATTGGTACAGGACAAAATACAATTTTAAAATTAAAAGGTTGGGATTATTCTAATACTAGAGCAAAAAGTAATCCCTGTAAATCAGAACATCTATTTTATAATTTAGTATGGGATGGAAATGGAATAAATAAAAATAATACATTTGGAACATTATCCAATTGGGAATTTAACAATATAGTTTTTAAAAATTGTCCAAGTGGTTATGGATATTTCGTTCCTAATAATAATTCAGAACTTACTATGAATAATTGTATTAAATTGGATGATGAGGGATCATTCTTAAGAACAACGCACGGTACAATGAAACTTACTAATTGTTATGGAAATTTCACATCAGGATATAGTACAAATCAAAGTAATTGGGATTATAAAACAAATATAATCACACCTAAGCCCAATATAGGGCCCAATTATAATATTTTGGACCCTGATTGGGAGAATACAGGGACAGGTACTAATCCAGATGGGACAGTTGCAAACATAGGAGTTTTTGGTGGGGAATTCGCTTGGGGTGATTGGGAAGAATCCCAAACTTTGAGTCTAGATATAGAAGCATCAAACTATGAAATGCTTGGTGGAACCCAATTTGAAACTTATGTTGTTATAAATAATTCAAATAATATTTATGCAGAAGATATTAATATTACATACGATACTGATTTATTTGAACTTTTTAGTACTGTTCCAGTAAATGATAATGATTTAAAAATATATCATCAAAAAACTGCAACATTGGGTGAAGCTAGATATGTGGTAGCAAGCAAGGGAGCAGATTGTGGGTTAGATGGAGATGCGCAAATACTAAAATTGACATTTAAAGCTAAAAATGTTAATGGTTCAGGAGATATAGCCATATCATCAGGTATTGTAGCAGATGGGAAAGGTATTGAAGTTGCTCCATCATGTGCGGGCAAAACATTTACAATTACTAGACAAAACTTAGGTGATGTTAATAAAGATGGGGAATTTACTTTAGGTGATTTGGCAATAGCTGGAAGATTATTTGCATCAAAATCTGACACTTGGGGAGAATATGAACCAGACGTAGATGCAAATGGGAATGTTGAAGATATTGATTTAACAACTATAGTACAATCAATATTAGCGAATGAAAATAATTAATAGATATTCAAAAGGATAGGATTATTATCTATCCTTTTTATTTTTTTCGTGCGTCACAGGGGAAAAAGGGTCAGGCTAAACTATAAACTCTATGATATAATGAAATAGGGTGATAAAATGCCAAGAAAGCCAAGGATACATTATGAAGGAGCATTATATCATGTTATTGTAAGGGGTAATAATAAAAGTTATATATTTGATAACGAAAATGATAAATTGGAATACCTAAAAAGAGTAAAAAAATATAAAGAAAAATATAAAAGTAAAATATATGCCTATGTAATTATGGATAATCATGTTCATTTATTAATGGAGGTATCAAAAACACCATTATCAAAGATAATGCAACTTATCCAACAGACGTATACACAATATTATAATAAGAAATACAATAGAACTGGACATGTCTTTGAGCAAAGATACAAGGCAATACTTTGTAATAAAGATGAATACTTATTGGCACTAATTAGATATATTCACAAGAACCCTGTAAAATCTAATAGTTCTGATATCAATTACAAATGGAGTAGTCATCAAGAATATCTAGGAAATAATCTTGGAATTTGTGATGTAGATTTTCTATTGTCTATGTTTTCAAGTCACAGGGAACTGGCTGAGAAGAAATATTTAGAATATGTTATGGACAAGGATATTGAAATAGATGAAATTATGAACTATGAACTAATACTGGAAGAAGATATAAAAATAGATAATACAGACAAGGTGAAAATTGAAAAGAAAAATATAGATGATATTATTACAGAGATTGAAAGAGACTATAAGATAAATATTGAAGATATAAAAGGAAGAGCTAGGAGTAGATATATTAGTAAAATAAAGCAATATTTTGTTCGCGAAATATTGAAGTATAGATTAATGAGTCAAAAAGAATTAGCAGAATATCTTGAAATCACAGAAATGGCAGTTTCAAAAATTGCTAATAAAGTTTAAAGTTTAGCCTGACCCTATTGTACCCTTTTGCTTAGAAAGCATTTTAAAGTATAAACAAATAAACAAAGTACTATAGGTATTTGTAAATGCATCCAAAGAAAACACTGGTTTGTATGTCGTGGGAAACTAGTACCCTGTTCAACTAGAATCCTATATTCTTCAACACTTGGATTGATAAATGGTAGTACAATCCCGGAGTGAAATAGTAACCAAAATAAAAGAAGATCAATTATTATAATAATAAATACTATCCTGTGCTTATTAAATCTATTAAGCATACATTATCACCTACATATTCGAATTTGACTGGCTGATATAATTATATAGTAATATCCAAAAAAAATAAAGAATTGACTAATATTATATATAGATTTCCAAAAGTTAAACTTAATTTATACATATCAAAATATCCGATGGTTCTAGGGAGTTTTGATGTGTATAAATTAACTGTTTAACTGGAATATCTATAATCATTAAAATAAGATTAATTAAAATATTTTACTTAAAATAGTATGTATAATTAAATATTCAACACTAACTATTAAAGCATTGCTCAAAAAATAAAAAAATACTTTGGTTTCATGCCATTGGCATTTCCAATATTCTCCTCTAAATAATGAAATAAAATCACATTCATTTCTAATATTCCTTTCCATATTTATATGATAAAGAGAATTATTACAAGATAACATTACCTACATATATATATAATTTCATATATAGACTAAGGGGGTACTTATTCTTATTTATCTGTCACTACCAATGGATCTTCACCATATTTATTTGGTCCATAGGTGCCTTTGATAAATACTAGAAGTATAATTAAAAAAGTACTTATGAAAGGGATTAGCAGTAAAAATATAAAGCCACCAGATATTTCAAGGTCGTGTAATCTTTTAATAATAATGCATATACCTGCAATAGCAAAAATAATACAGGTAGCATATAAAAAGATGCTTTTTAAATATCCAATATCGGTTTCGATGTTATTAAAGAAAATACCTAATAAAAAAATAACACGTAAAAAATGTGCGCGGTTCACACGCCCCTCAAATGAGAAGTAACTCTTGAAATCCAATATAACACCACCTTTTATTAAATATCTACTAAGTATTATAACATATTTAACAAATCGTAGAATTGAAAAACTAAGGGACATAGATCATGAAATATGATCTAAAAATTATACCTGAATATTTTGAGTATGGATAAAAAACAACAAGAATCTATATTGGTAATAAGATTAGCACATATCAAGTCGTAATATATGGAGTTTTGAATAAAATAATTTTAAATTATGATATAATGTAGATAGTTTTGGGGCAAAACTAAATGTTTATGATACAATAGATTTTTATTTAGCACAAAACCCATAGATATACTAATATTAGGAGGATTAAGTTGAAAATGAGGAAGATATTTATGAAAACATTAGGGATTGTTATAGTTATCTTAGTTACTTTTATATCCACATATACCGGGGTTATGGCTGATGAAATTCCCTTAGGGAGTGAGATTGGTATATTTGCCCTAAGCGATGACATCATATACATTAATGGACAGAGGCTTCAAGGATATACTGTAGAAAATGAAGTAGCTATCTGTATTGAGGACTTAATACATTGTGGATTTGATGGCAACTGGGATTCATTGCTTAGGGAAAGCACCTTTGAATATACAGGGATTAAAAAAGGTGATAATCCAAATAAAATAATTAAGGGGAAAATACAGGGGAACAGCATAGTGTCAACAGATGTAAAACTTTATTTAGATGGGGACAGAATAAAAGCATATTCCACAGGGGAATATTCTTTAATAAAAATTACGGATTTGATTGATTTTGCCAAAATTGAAGAGGGAGAGGCTATTAATATAACAATAGATAAAGAAACCCTTAATGATCTAGAGATAGTAAAATTTAAGGATAAACAATTACAGCAAATAATAAGACAAAAACTAAACCAGCCATATGGAAGATTATTCAAAAGGTCTCTTATGGGAATGGAAACTATTTCAGAAGCTGAAATAGGACAAATAGAAAGCCTAGAAGGAATTGAACATCTAACAAACCTTAAGGAGTTACAACTAAGATCAGCTATTAGACCAAAAGATATAGAGTTATTAGAAAAGTTGCCAAATCTGAAAAGACTCAAACTAGGTAGAGAATCGGGATATGGTCTTGAGTTTTTAAAAGAATTAAAATTCCTTGAAGATTTACAAATTGAGATCGTATGGTCAGTGAAGACAATAGGAGAACTAACTAATCTAAAAAAATTATCCCTTAAAACAGAAGCCAATGACCTTAGTTCACTGTCAAACTTAAAGAATCTAAGGGAATTAGCACTTGATTCATATAGTAGTGAAAGTCAAGATATAGATAAAAAAAGGCCGGATATAGGTAAACTCTTATTGGAATTAGACAATCTTCAAAAATTAAAGCTATATGTTACTCCTCTAGACCTAGTAAGTAATAAATATTTAGGAGTTAAAAAATTAGATTTTTTAGATGATTTTGAATTGCTTTTAAATGTTAGAGATAATTATAGTTATCTAAGTGAGGATGTTAAAAATTTAAGCAGTTTAAAGGAGTTTACCAAGGTAACTAAATTAAGCATATATGAGAAAAAGGAAGGTGCAAATAAAGTAGCGGTAAAAAGTATGATGGGCGTAGGATATTTAAAAAACCTTAAAGAGTTAAATATAGATACAAGGAATTTAAATATTATGCATACTATTTTACCTTTAAATGAATTAAAACATTTAGAAAAAATTTATTTAAATAATCAGAATGTAGACAACTTGGAGTATTTTAAAGATATGTCGGGGCTAAAGGAAATATATATATTAAACAATAGAAAAGAGATAAGTGACTTTAAAATTTTGGGGAATTTTGAAGCTCTTAAAACATTAAAAATCTCCTTTGCTGAAAGTATTGATGCAAATGAACCCCTAAATATTTCTTCTTTAGCAAATCTACATATGTTAGAAAATATTGAACTTACAGGATGTAAAGTTAATGATATCTCGTGGATTGAAGGGTTAAAAGGCTTAAAGACAATCAACTTGGCCAACAATAGCATAGTGGATATATCATCGGTGGCAAGTCTAAATAATATTGAAGAAATTAATTTAGAATATAATGGGATAGAAGATATTTATCCTATAATTGATAATAAAAAATTAAAAAGATTAAATGTATCCTATAATGATGGTGTGATAATTCCAATTGGCTTTTATCTACCTGACCTTGAAGTGCTAGAGTGGGAAGGAAATGATATAAAGAGTGTTGCTTTTAATCAAAAAATGTTTAAACTTAAAAAATTGAATCTGTCACGTAATAGTTTGGAGACCATTAAGGGGATTGAAAACATATTTAATGTAGAGGCATTGGACTTGGATGGAAATAGTATATCCGACATAGATTTTCTATCGGATATGGTTAACCTAAAGGTACTTTCCCTAAATCATAATAGAATTGAAGACATTCATCCCTTAACAAACCTATGTTATTTAGAGTCCCTTGGTATAGGGGAAAATAGAATAAATAATATGAATCCAATTCTTAGCCTTACTAATTTGAAAAATCTAAGCTTAAATGAAATAATGGTAAAAGATATTTTAGGGGAGATGAACAAATCAAAGAATTCTAGTTTCTTTGAAGACGTAAAAACAACTATGAAAGACTTTGATGCTACAACAGATGTTGTTACAATAGAACTTGAGTTTTATAACTTTTTACAAAATTGTGGTTTTGAGTTACTTGATGAAACAGGAGAGAAGACAGCTTTCCTAATTGCACCTGTTTTAGGCTTGCCTAGGGGTGAATGGAGAAGTGCTTTAGGCTATAAAACACCTGGAGATGATGGACTTAGTCTGCAATTATTTACTGAATACAGTCCTGAAAAAATGCCTATTAAAATTACGATTATAGCTGATGTTGATAAACAACAAGCTGATATTTATGTGGATGGAGAACTTAGACTAGAAAAAATGAGGTTTGATGAATCGGTTGAAAACATTGGTAGATGTATATTGTATGGAAATGTTAGATTAAAAGGCATAAATAAAGGTTCCAATGAGTGATAAAAGGGAACAGGGGTTTGTCTGGAAAATGCAATATTCCAAGACGGTAACGGAAAAGGAATGGGGAAATTACTGATGAAGAGAAAATACTCAATCCTATTAATAGGTATCATGATATTTTTATGTGGATGTAGTAATGTAGTATGTACTAGCAATAAAATATTAGCTAATAAAGAAAGTATAAAATCAGGTTATTCTAATGATAAAGAGAGGGATAACAGTGTCTTAGAAAACAATAATATGGAACATAAGAAGAACTCCGGGTTATTATTGGGACTGAAAAAATCAACAGAAAATGATCATGAAGTAACTGAATACGAAACAATATGGATAGCTCAAGATAATGAAAATATTATGGTCAGACGTGGTAAAGGTTTCTTAAGCGTGCCATATGGAAAAGCTTTTTATAAAATACAAAATTCAATATATGATAACAAAAAATTCACTCCAGAAGCCGATGATACATCGGACGAAGCACCAATTTATAATTATGAGTACAAATTCCATTTTATTGATACCATAGCATACCCCTTTGGGGATAAACCAAATGAGGTATGCTATGATGATATCTCTTGGGGATATGGTGAATGGCCCATTAGAACAACTAAGGATGAAGTTCTATTTGTGGGGAATAAGTATATATTAATTAACGAGGACTATTACGAAACTGGGGGAGGTACGTACAGGTTTAGCTCGTACTCAAACTCATTATATGAATTAAAGTATTTAAATAAAGAGTACAAGAAGAATATTGCAGACTTAAATGATTTTTTTGATATGGATGAGGAAAAATTAAAGGGCTATAAAAGTAATTATAAAAATAGTTATGACAGTGATTTAAATGATGATAATGAATTTAGAAGGCTTATTAAGTACAAACAAGAAGTAGCTAGTGAAAAACCCTTAGTCACTAGAAAAAATGGTCATTGGATTGCGGCATTACCACTGGAAGAAATATATAACCATGAGGGCAATGGAAGTACAAATATTACTGCAATAGATTCCTTGGAAATCACAGATGAGGTTTCTAATAAATTACTATGTTATGATGATTTAATCATACCCTTTGAAAGTATAAAAGAACAAATTCCTGAGGCTAGAGATGCAGTTTCATCGCCTAATGGAAGTATGTTAGTGGTATTGGTTGAAGATAGAATTGATATCTACTTATATAAAGGTGAAACTGATGAATTAAAAGAGCCAAATTATTCTATATGTATAGGGGATGAACAAAGTGTTGTTTCCAATCAATGGGCAACTAACAAATATGTTAAAACATGGGATGATACTTTGAAGGAATATCTCACTATAGATAAAATAAAGTAGCTAGATATATGTTTCAACAGGGAATAGAGAGTTTAGCTTATTAAGAAAAACTAATGAATAAATCAAGACCTAAATAGGAGCAAGACAAAGGTTATTCACCGGTATACTGCTGGTTAGAGATAGTTAAAAAATTTAGCCTTTAAAAAAGGAAATTGCCTATAAGACAATTTCCTCGAGTATATACAAAATATATTTTATTCAAATAAATTGTTAAAAGATGCAGTTGTCTTTTCTGGATCAGCTGCATTTAAAATTGAAGATGAGACGGCAATACCATCCACTTTATAATTAACAAGCTCTACAGCATTACGGGTATTGATTCCTCCTATTGCATATATAGGAATAGAAATCATCTTTCTCACATCTAAAAATTCTTCCTTTGATATATACTCGGCATCTTTTTTGGTGCTTGTGGGAAATACAGCTCCCACACCTAGATAATCTGCACCCTCTTCTTGTGCTTTCAAAGCAGTCTCAGTGGTTTTAGCAGAGATACCAATGATTTTCTTATTACCTAAAATTTTTCTAGCAACCACTAAGGGTAAATCCCTTTGGCCTAAATGCACCCCATCGGCATCCACCGCTTGGGCTATATCAAGTCTATCATTTATTATTAATAGGGCTTGATGTTTATTGCATAGCTCCTTAAGTTTCAATGCATGGTTATAGAATTCTAAAGATGATGACTGCTTTTCTCTCAATTGGATTATACTTGCTCCGCCTTGAATCGATTGTTCAACTTTCCTATACAGGGTGCTAAAATCAAAATTGGAATCATCTGTTATAAGGTAAACCGGGCGATTTTTTAAACTAAGCATGATTGATTTTCATCTCCTTTATAATGGTGGCGGTATCCATATTATATATTGCATCCATTAGATATGTCTTAAAGCTTCCACTGCCGTCTAGCTTTGTCATACGTTTTGCTGCAAGTTCACCGGCAATAGACATAGTTGAAATCCCCGCTATTGCCGAGGATATTGAGTCATTATTGGCACCTAAATAGCATCCAATTAAGGATGTAGTCATACAACCTGTGCCGGTTATGGTAGTTAGAAGCATATGTCCATTATTTAAGACATAGGTATCCTTGCCATTTGATATTACGTCATGCTTTCCAGTAATGGCTATAGTGCAATCTAGCTTTTTAGCAAGGGTCTTTGCGATGTTTGCAGAGTTCTCGTCCAAATCTAGGGAATCTACCCCTCTACTTTTTGACTTTAATCCAGCAATGCATTTTATTTCTGATAAATTACCCTTTATTACTTGGAATTTTAATTCATCCAAAAACTCCATAATCATATTGTAGCGAAAAGGAGTAGCACCAATACCGACAGGGTCTAGCACTACAGGTATGTTATTCTCGTTTGCAGCCTTCCCAGCTATTAGCATTGATTTCATATTTTCTGGAGAACATGTTCCTATATTTAATACCAATGCATTGCTGATTTTTACCATGTCAGCTACTTCAATGGGGGCACTTGCCATTACAGGGGAAGCCCCTAAAGCTAATACTACATCGGCACATCTGCTAACCGTTACATAATTAGTGATGTGATGAATCAATGGACAAATTTCTTTTACATTATCTAAGCTACATGAGACTTTCTTGTTAATTTCCATGATTTACATACTCCCTTTGTTATAATAAATAGAAAACTGGTTATACACATAACAGGAACAGTTGCTCCCAATATAAAGTCTATTTTAATAAACTGGTAATATAGGAAAACGCCGATACCCCATACAATAAATGAACCCCAGTTTACCAAAAGCTCATCATTTAATTTTTTATTCTTATATACTAAATAATCAGTAATAAAAACTGCAAATAAAGGAGCAAATACTGAACCTATGGCATAAAGGAAGTTTTCATATTGTTCTATTGGGATGACAACTGCTAAAACCATGCCGATTATAGCCATTGAAAGGGCAACCTTTTTTTCGTCAAGCTTTGGAAATATATTCAATAAAGTTACCCCTGCAGAGTAGGCATCCATAAATGTTGTAGTTATGGTGGATAAAACGATTATACCTAAAGCAAAGATGCCAAGATTAGCTGCAAGCATCATAGCCCCTGGATCTGGGTTCCCAGAAACTATTGCTCCTGCAAGACCTATTGTATACATCCAACAGCTTCCTATAAAATACCCAGTAAAACTACCAAATAGACCCGATGTAGTTTTTTTAGAAAAACGTGTGTAGTCAGCGATAAGGGGTAACCAAGAAAGAGGCATTACAACACTTAACTCTATCGCTCCTCCTATAGATAATGAATCCATAGTACCGGCCTTAAAGAGGTTTGGACTTTTAAATATAACTGTACTAAGAACGATGGTTAATAGGAATAATAGGGATACGGCAATAACATTGAGTTTTTTGAATCCAGTAATTCCGAAAAAAATCCATAGACAGATAAATCCGCCAATGACTATTGACCAGAATGACAAATGATCAAAGGACCAGATGATCTTAGTGATTTCATTAACACTTCTAGCACCGGATATAATCATAACTGCAGTCCAACCAATCAATTGAAGGACATTTAAAATAGAAAATAGGTAAGAACCGTATAACCCGAAGGAAATCCTGGTGGATAATATAGATGGGAGCTTGCTTTCGGCCCCGATATATCCTCCAAGAACTAATATACCTGTTCCAATAATATGACCTATAATGATACAAATAAACGCAGTTTTAAAACCCATAGGGGCTAGTATTCCACCGGTTAGAATTTCAGCTATGGAAATAGATGCCCCGAACCAAAGCATTAAAAGATGAAAACTATTTAACTGTGTATTAGAATTATTCATTTAAAATACCCGCCTTTCTATAAAGTTCATAAAAATGATGTGTGGGACCTACACCATGGCCAATAGAAAATCCATTCTTGATTGCAGTAGTAACATAGGTCTTTGCTTTTTTTACTGCTTCTGCAATAGATAATCCCTTCGCTAGATTTGCGGCTATAGCCGAGGATAGTGTGCAACCTGTTCCATGGGTATGTTTAGTTTCAATACGTGTTTGTTTTAGAAGATGAAAATCATTGCCATCATATAATACATCCGTTGCATCATCGGATAAATGACCGCCTTTGACCAATACATAGCTAGGACCTAGCTGATGTAATTTTTTTGCGGCTTCTTTCATAGCTTCAAGATTATCAATCTTACAATCCAATATTTCCTCTGCCTCTGGTAAGTTTGGTGTTATCAAGGTAGCCATGGGAAGTAAGACTTCTATAAGAGTTTTCTTGGCTTCTGGATTTAATAAGTCATAGCCACTTTTAGAAATCATAACCGGATCTAGTACAATAGGTGGTAGGTCATATTCCTTTAGAGTCTTTGCAATTGTTTTTATAGTCTCTATTTCCGATACCATACCTATTTTAACAGCGGACACATGGATATCATCAAATATAGCTTGGATCTGCCCTGCTATAACCTTAGGACTGATGTTTTGAACATCAAAAACCCCCTTCGTATTTTGAGCGGTTACAGCGGTAATAACGCTCATTCCATATGTACCTAGAGCTGAGAAAGCTTTTAAATCTGCTTGAATACCAGCTCCACCACAACTATCTGAACCTGCTATTGTTAAACAATTTTTCATGATTACATGCTCCTTTCTTTATCTTCAATAGACAATTTATTACCTATAGTTAGTAGGAGATAGGCGATAATACTTCCCATTAGTGAACTACTAAGGAATGGGATAATAAAAAATGTTGCTGCACATTTTGCACCAAGAACAAATTTCGCAATAGGAAAGGATACTAAGCCTCCTAATATACCAGTACCAAAGACTTCACCTAAAATAGCTAAGGGTTTTTTCTTGGTAGCCCTATATAGTATTCCCGCTGAAAATGCTCCTATCATACTTCCAGGGAAGGCTAGTAGGGAGCCCACACCAATAATATTTCTGAGTAGTGAAATGATAAAAGCATTTCCTAAGGCAAACCATGGGCCTAGCCATACGGCAGATAATATATTGATAGCATGTTGTACTGGAAAAATTTTAGAAACACCGATAGGAATATATATCAAATGTCCTGTGATAGTACCGATACCAATTAACAATGATGAAAATACAAGCCTTTTTGTTTTCATTTTGTCCTATACACCTCCTGATTTATAAAATAAGCAAACAAAAAATAAACACGAATCCAACATGGGATTCGTGTAATAAATTGTGTCAAGCAAATTCATCGCTTCCCTACGCTGGCATTATCCAGATCAGGTGAAGGGTTAAAGGATATATCCTTACTCTCAACTGGTTACACCAGTACCCCTAGCGCCTTATTATATAATTCATTTTTATAATACTATACTTTGAAGTATTTTACAATAGAGCAAATTGCATAATTATAATCCTCAAAAACTTACTGCTACATATAGTCTTAAATGCCCTAGAGGCATACCCCATTTATTATGCAACTTAGCCAAGTTAGAATTATGCAATTTCCTCAATAAATAGAAATCAAAATTAGGACACTGGATATGATAAATGTATTTAGGAAGTAAGGCATATTCTTAAAAAAATAGTTGCAAAAACAACTAAATTCCTTTATACTATTATTAGTTGTTTTTGCAACTATTTTTAGGTACTCATAAACCCTCATTGTTATTTTTAAAATAATCAAGGCGTTAATGGGATTCAAAATATTAAATTTCAAAAGTGATAGGTATGTTTATTTTAATTGGAGGTGGGTTTGTTGCATAATAAAAATCATACTATTGGAAAGAATCTCTTTACTGTTCAAAGATATTTTAAGATATTTTTAAATCATAGATTGAAAGAACATGGGTTGAATGGGGCTCAATTTATGATATTACTTATATTAACTAGACAGGATGGAGTGAGTCAAGAATCATTAAATGAAAGATTACAATTCGATAAGGGTTTTATTGCTAAGGTTGCAAAATCCCTTGAAAAAGATGGATATATTATAAGAGAGGTCAATGATAAAGATAGACGAGCTTATAAATTATTTTTAACTGACAAAGCAAAGGGTCTTAAATCAATGATGTTTGAAATATTAGATGAATGGGATAGTACTCTTTTAGATGGAGTATCGGATGAAAATATAAAAATACTGGAAAATACTTTAAATGGTATGCTAAGACGGGTGGCCATAAAGTGTAAAGAAGTTAAGGAGGAATGATTATGACAAAGCCTAATGATAATAAAATGGGCACAATGCCTATACCGAAATTGATGTTAACCATGTCATTGCCAGCAATATTATCTATGATGGTACAGGCAATGTACAATATAGTAGATAGTATATTTGTATCAAAAATTGGAGAAGAGGCTTTGACAGCTGTTTCCTTGGCCTTCCCCATTCAATTAATCATAATAGCATGTTTCTTAGGGATTGGAACTGGAGTCAATTCCCTTATCTCAAGGAAGATAGGGGAAAATGATCTGGATTCAGCTGTAAATGCCGCTGAACATGGATTTTTTCTAAGCGGTATTTTATATCTTATCATTGTGACCATTGGGATATTCCTTGCAAGTAATTTTTTTGAACTATTCACAGAGGATACAAAGATTCTTGGCTATGGTGCTGACTATATTAGGATTATAATGTTCTTTTCCTTTGGTAGAATGTTTGCCCAGGCAGGGATGAGTACGCTACAGGGTACAGGAGAAATGGTTAAGCCTATGATAGCTCAGCTTATTGGGGCGATATCTAATATTATTCTTGATCCAATATTAATCTTTGGACTTTTAGGATTTCCTGCAATGGGAGTAAGGGGAGCGGCTATTGCTACGGTTGCGGCACAGATTATTTCGATGATTTACATTATCGTAGTACTATTTAAGAGGGATAACTATATTAAGTTAGATCTCAAAAAGTTTAAATATAGCAATTCTATTACAAAACAGATAATGATTGTTGGACTGCCCGTTGCCGTTATGCAAGGATTATCTTCTGTTATGCTTACGGGACTTAACTTGGTACTTGCAAGCTTCAACGAAACTGCTGTTGCTGTAATGGGGGTTTATTATAAGCTTCAGTCCTTTGTTTTTATGCCTATATTTGGACTTTCTCAAGGGACTATGCCTATCATAGGCTACAATTTTGGGGCTCGTAATAAAGAAAGACTATTGGGGGCTTTAAAGCTTAGTATAGGTGCCGCTGTTACTTTTATGACCCTAGGGATGTTGGTATTTCAATTGTTTCCACAACAGCTTCTTTCCCTATTTAATAGTACCCGTGAGATGAGTGAAATTGGTGTAATAGCCTTCAGGATCATAAGTCTAGGCTTTCCACTGGCAGCAGCAGCCATTATGCTAAGCATATCATTCCAAGGAATGGGAGATGCTTATATAAGCCTAATAGTTTCTTTTATCAGGCAAATTATCGTTTTATTACCAGCAGCCTATATATTCGGTAAAATTTGGGGACTTAATGCAGTATGGTTTGGATTTTTGATATCAGAGGTTGTTTCTCTACTGTGTGTATTGTATTTCTTTAGAAGGGCCTATAGAACAAAGCTGTCGATGTGGGAATAGGGTAACTGCATAAAGAATTTAAAAATCAAATGGGCTGAAGATACGAAGATTTACTTAAATATAGGTTAAAGCTTTGACTAAAATGTCCATACTAAGGAAACTAATTTTAAAATCATATAGAATACTCCAGCTTTCTATGAATACCCATATATATTAAGGAGGGGGATTTATGGCTGGATTATCTCAGGAAGAATTAGTAGAAATATTAAATAGAATTAATAGTACAGATCAAATAAGGAAAAGTGACTTGCATGAAGCAATAGCCAGTGCAATTGTAGAAAACAATAAGAAAGTAGTACAAGATTTTGAGGAAAGAAACAGACAAAACATTCAGAATGAAGTCCAACGACGAGTTGACGAAGGCATTCAACTACACATAGATAATTACCATTAGAAAATAGGAGTAAATTTAAGGGACTGAGTTCTGTATAGTACTCAGTCTCTTAAAGCTGCATAATTAAATTTTGACGGCCAGTTTCAGTAGGCACTTTTTTTATGTGGTTAGATATTCATTGTTAGTCAATCTCTATTTCATGATTAAGAATTTCTTTTATTTTCATTTGTATCTTGTCTAAATTAAGATCGGCTTCTTCCTTTATACTTTTTCTAAGCATTGGGCCAATATGTTCAATATCGTCAAGGATATCTTGAAGAAGTTCTAATGCTGCAGTTGCCTCCATAACTTCTTTTGGTGTTTTAACTATGCTAGCCAGTATAGAAGTCTCAGTTCGAGAACCTATTAAAGGATTCTTTATTCCTTCAACATATATATAGGTTCTGCGTCCGGGGCCACGATTTTCCTCTATGGGATCTAGGGCAATAATCTTATCGGAACGCACAAATTTACCATAACCTAAAGGGATAACAGCATTTTCTCTTATTTCCATGACACACCATCCTTAAAATAGCAGTTATACATATATTTTATTCAATGCATAATATATTATGTATTAAATAAGTAATGTAAATAAAGTACACACAAACCATTGGCTCTGAACGTATTATATTATTGAGAGGACAAAGTTTAGAGATGGTGGTGTTTTGTGTATATGGTATATATTTTAGTATTTTTAATTGGATATATTACATGCTATTTTTTTATAAGAATGACTAATGGAAATCGATATTATAAATCCCAAATAAAATATGGACATTATATAAATAGAATAAAATTCACATTGATAAGATTAAAGCATAAATTAAGGAGGTAATAAGCCATTCTTGGAGCCATAATTAAATGATTATTAACAAAAGTTAATAATTTCTTAATATTTTGATAAGTAGGAGTTAATTTTTAAAAGTTAGTATATATATAGAAATATTAAGAAATGCTAAAAAATTGGGGTGAAAAGAGTGGAGGGGGAAATATGATAGCTTTTATGGATTTATTAAGCTTTTATAAAGATACTACTAAGGGACCTATAGAGGAGCCAATAATTATACTATAGATTTATTCCTCATAAATCAATATCATCTATTGTAAGCAAGCTCGCTAACGGGATAGTTAGCGAGCTTGTTATCTTTATTTAAGCTTTTTATGAAGCGAAATCGATTAGATAAACAGCTTTGATTATTACAAATAGTTAACATATGTTATAATGGAGTTAAGAAAAAAATAAAATCATATAGTAATTTATTTTTATAAAAAAATATTCTTATCCGCTTGCTTAGGGGGAGTATTATGTTGGGTAAAAGGATACTAGTTGTAGATGATGAAAAAGAAATATGTGAATTAATAAGAGATTATTTAGTAAAAGAAGGATTTGAAGTGATTCTGGCTAATGATGGAGAACAAGGGTTACAATACTATCGTCAGTATGAACCCTTACTAATAATATTAGATGTAATGCTACCGAAGATAGATGGTATGGAAATTTGCCGTATTGTTAGATCTGAATCATTGATACCAATAGTAATGCTTAGTGCGAGAAAAAGTGATGTTGATAAAATTCTGGGTTTAGGTTTTGGAGCAGATGATTATATTAGCAAACCCTTTAGTCCAAGAGAATTAGTAGCAAGGGTCAAAGCACATCTAAGGAGATATAAGATGCTTTCTTCAAAAATTAATGATAATGATCATATGTTAAGGTATGGTGATCTTGAGATAGACAAAAAAGGTTATAATGTATATGTTGGTGGTACAAAGGTTGACCTAGCTGCAAAGGAATTTGAAGTTTTATTACATTTAGCGGTTCATCCCCACCAAGTTTTCACTAGAGATCAAATATTTGAAAAAATATGGGGGTACAATGAATTTGGTGATATTAGTACTATAACAGTACACATAAGGAAAATACGTGAAAAAATCGAAAACAATCCTTCTAGCCCTAAGTATATAAAGACTGTTTGGGGCGTAGGTTACAAGTTTGATGGTGGAGAAAAATGAAGTTTGGAATTAGGACAAAGCTTTTTATTTCTTTCACTATAGTTATTGTACTTCCATTGATAATAACAGGTATATTGCTTTATTTTGTTACAATTCAATTAGAAAACGATCCTAGGTCAAGAGAACTTGAAAAGATTAAGCTAGGCAGGCATGAAATTGTTGATATTATTGAAGATAACTATTCTCTCATTAGTAGAAGTGAGAAACTATATAAAATCATAAAACCATTACTTGAGAAATATGATCTCAATTTAGAGCTACAGGATTTAGATGGTTACATCCTATTTGACTCAAAGGATTTTAGTAAAACCTTAGATGATAAATCGGAGTATGAAGGAAAAAATATAGATAAAGGGATTAAGGCAAAAACTGTCCTCAATATATTTCACGATAACCAGATGATTTCTAGGGCCATATTTTATCAATATAAGAATAGTGAATCTATAGAAGATAAAGCTAAGTTCTATAGAATGTTTACATATGGATTCGGAGTAATGTTTGTTACTGTATTAATAACTATTTTTACTTGGTATATGTCAGGTACTATTTTGAAGCCATTAAAGGAATTAAGTGCTGCAACAAAGAATATATCTGAAGGCAATTTAGATTATCAAATAAAATATAAAAACAATGATGAAATAGGAAAGTTTTGTATTGTTTTTGATGATATGAGAAAAGAATTGAAGGAATCCCTTGAGAATCAGGTAAAATACGAAAAATCACGTAGAGAGCTTATTGCAAGCATTTCACATGAATTAAGAACACCAATTACATCTATTACTGGATATGTAGAGGGATTAGAGGAGGGTATTGCTTCCGATGGGGAAATGTTTCAAAGGTATATATCTGTGATTAAAGACAAAACCGAGAAGCTAGATCATTTAATTGAAGACCTTTTTCAATACTCTCAGATGGAATTAGGGCAGCTAAATATGAATATAATGACGATAAATAGTATGGAGCTATTTGAAGAAATATTTACAAATTTAAAGATGGAATTCATGAATACCAATATAGCTTTCACCCGTCAAGGTCCTTTGCCCGATGTGGAGATCAATGTTGACCATTACAGAATAAGGCAAGTTATTGACAATCTTATACAAAATGCAAAACGATATGCAAATAGTGATGGAAAGATAAGTGCTGGAGTGAAATTAAAGAACGATAATAAAATTGTGGTCTTTATCACCGACAATGGTGAAGGAATTCCAGAAGAAGATATAGAGAACATATTCGAGAAATTCTTTAGAGGAGAAAAATCTCGTTCTAGGGAGTATGGGGGTGTCGGCTTAGGTTTGGCAATCTGTAAGCATATTGTAGAAGCCCATGGTGGAGAAATATGGGTTGATAGTAAGACTGGAAGGGGAAGTACATTCTATTTTACTATACCAACGTTATAGGTTGAATTATATTGTTTTTAAAGGGAGATGTTGCATGACTTAGGGTATTAGAAGTAAAACTTTACTTTGTAGACGACTATTTGGGATATGATATAAAGGATTTAATAAAGGGAAAAAAAGTACATAAATTCATAATTGGAAGAATATCCTTTCCATATATACAAGTTTTGGAGAGGAGTAAATCAATGAAAAAATTAGTATGTAGAAAATGCGGGGGAAGTTTTTTTAGGTTTAGAAAAAAAGATTCCAGTATTGAATGCTTTAAATGCAAAATTCCAATAAATATCTCAAATTTTAAGGGAAATAACATAGACCACCTATGGATTTCATGGAAAAGCTATAAAGAATAGACACAGGGGATAAAGATCAAAAAATAAACTTTAAAGCTAATTAATCAAAATTTACAGGAACTTAAGGGTAAATTTATACTTAAACCTTTGTTAAATATAAAGAATATATGTATTAGGGCAGAAAAACCTAATTACTATTAGGTTTGGTAAAAAACATTTAAATAATTCTAATGTAGTAGGAGCTTATTGAAATGAAATCCTATAAATATTACTGAATAGCAAGCTCATTATATTCGTTTATAAGTATGTCAAGTTTCTGACTAGCAGCTATCACAAAAGGGTCCAACAAGTCTCCGTTACAAATTCTGATTAAATTTTCTAAGTCTCGTCTTGATTCTTCCAACGTAATGTCAGTTATTCTAATCATTAGTATAGTACCCCCTAAAAAATTGTATCAATATAGAAGCTTATGTAAGGTAATGCCAAGAAAAATGATATCATTATTAGAGTTACCAGTCAATAGGAGAATGTGTCAAAACTTGTAAAAAAAGAATTTTTCTTTATGTTTCTAACATTGTAATGTTAAAAAGGGTAAGATAAACACATGTATTGTAGATTTCAATTAGAAATTGAATTAAATGAAATATTAGACAAGAGTTATGAGAAACTTTGTCTAGATAGCAAATCGCATAATTACTTTCTATAGAAACCATTTACCACATGTAGTTTTAAAATCCCAATAGCTATACCATATATATTATGCAATTTCCTCTAGATATAAGATTAAGGATATTTTGCATTAACAAGAATTCTTAAGAATTTAACAATAGAAGCTTCTAGAAAAATGTGTGTAAAAACGATAACAATAATTTTCCATTTGACTTTTGTTTTTGAACATGATAAGATATTCCTTGTCGCTAAGAAAAAGCGACGAAACAAATGTCGAAAAAAGTATTGACAAGCTTAAACAAAAATGGTATTATATTTAAGCGTCGTTGGTGAGAAACGAAGCGAAAAAACTTTGGACATTGAAAACTAAACAGTGTAAGGAATTAAACCTTAGTTTGATAATAAATTCAAACTATAAAGAAACGCCAGTTTTATTTTAAGAGTTTGATCCTGGCTCAGGATGAACGCTGGCGGCGTGCTTAACA
>JAOASB010000025.1 GCA_025210375.1 Maledivibacter sp.
TGCATCTGTTTTTCTTTCAGCTCCAAATTCTTCAGCTTGCTCTACCATTCTCGCTATAAGACTTGGTCCAGTGGCTTCTCTAACTGATCCAGGATAGTTAGCTACTTCATTTGTAGTCACAATCTGTCCACCTGTCTTACCTTTTTCTAAGATAAGGGTTTTCATTTTAGCACGGGCAGAATACAATCCCGCTGCAAGACCACCTGGTCCACATCCAATTATTATAATGTCATACAGATTTTCCATAAAGATTCCTCCTTTTTGCTTCATAATAAAAAATCGTTTGCCTGCATATTTTTAAAAAAATATTATAGACTAATTTAAATAGGTTTTATCAATTCGGAATTATTATATCACATTTTCGATTAATTTGTAAATTTGTTTATTATATAATCGTGATTATTTTTAGGAAAACCTTATTTTCCCTATTATATTTTATATTGTAGCGTTAATTATTTAATTATTCAATAACATACTACAATTTAAGCTTTAATATGCTATAATAGTTAAGGACTTTATATAACTAGAACTTATAGCAATAGATGGTGATAGAAATGAGAAAGAAAAAGAAAAAGATACAAAAAAGACGAATGATGGGATATTTTATCGATGCCGCAAATCAAATCATTGAAAATGAAGGCATAGAGTCAGTAACCATTCGGAAGGTAGCTGATATTGCTGGTTATAACAGTGCTACACTTTACAATTATTTTAATGATCTCAATCATTTACTTTTTTTTGCTTCTATGAAATACCTAAAGGATTATGCATTTAGTTTACCTGATTATATAAAAAATTCTAAAGATGATTTAGAGAAGTTCTTAAATATTTGGAAATGTTTTTGTTATCATTCATTTAAGAAACCTAAGATTTATCATATTATCTTTTTTGAAAAATATAGTGATTCCATTAGTGATGTAATTAAGGAATACTATTCAATTTTCCCCGAAGAATTAGGAGACCAGTCAATGGAGACCCTCCCGATGCTTATGGAAAAGAATATTTATGCTAGAGATATGGCTGTTCTTAGATCATGTGTTAATGCAGGATTTGTTAAAGAGGAACATTTAGAACAAATAAATGAAATGATACTTTTAATCTACGAAGGTATGCTTTTAAGGATATTAAATAATCAAGTTAACTATACTACAGATGAAGCAGTTGATAAAACAGTTAAATATATGAAACAAACCCTATGTGCCTTTAGAAATTAGTAATGTATTTATATATTACTAATTTTCTAATTTTAATTTTAAAAATTTGAAAATAATGGCTTTTATTTCTTAAAATTATTTGTGAATATTTTAACTCGAGCTTGATATAAACTACTATAACACATATCGTATTTATATAATATATATACCCATATCTGATTTTCATAAAATAAAATATAAAAAAAACAACAGATAAATCTGTTGTTTTTTTATAATAACATTATGTTCTCTTTTTCACATTCCTTAATCATTTCTTCAGGCCAAATTGCTGCTTGAACTTCTCCTATATGGGCTTTTTGAAGGAAATACATACACATTCTTGATTGTCCTATTCCTCCTCCAATAGTATATGGAAGCTTTCCTTCCAATAGATCTTTATGGTATGGAAGCTCTTTACGTTCCTCACAACCAGCCAATTCCAGCTGTCTTTCCAACGCCTCTTCATCAACCCTAATACCCATAGAAGATACTTCGAAAGCCATTTCTAAAACTGGATACCAGAAAAGTATATCTCCATTTAAAGTCCAATCATCATAATCTGGAGCCCTACCATCATGCTTTATACCTGATTCAAGCTCTCCACCTATGTGCATAACAAATACGGCACCCTTTTCTTTGGCTATTGCATCCTCCCTCTGTTTAGGAGTAAGTTGAGGATACTTGTCTTCAAGCTCCTGGGATGTTATGAAGAATATATCATCGGGTAGCTGTTTTTCAAGGGTTGGATAAAGGCTACATATTTCTTCTTCAGTTGACTTAAAAACACTATATATCTTTAATACTGTATCCCTTAAAGTTTCTTCCGTTCTGTCTTCCTTTGATATAATTTTTTCCCAGTCCCATTGATCAACATATATAGAGTGCAGGTTATCCAGCTCCTCGTCCCTTCTTATGGCATCCATATCGGTGTACAATCCCTTACCCATATCAAATCCATATTTATCCAATGCCATACGCTTCCATTTAGCCAGTGAATGTACCACCTGAACTTCCCTTCCGCCAATTCCTAACACATCAAAGGCAACGGGTCTTTCTACACCATTTAAATCATCGTTTAGTCCCGTTTCTGGTCTAACAAAAAGTGGTGCCGATACCCTTGTTAACTCAAGATTTTTTGCTAGTGTCCTTTGGAAATGATCCTTAATGCTTTTGATTCCAATTTCTGTATCTATTAAATTCATTTTCAATTCATATCCTTTTGGTATAATTAACGCTTTTTCTAAAGATTTCATAATAAAAGTCCTCCCTGATTTCTATTTTCTATTTATATTTTCTTAATAACGAAATTATTTTTCAATTTGAATACTAATTCCCGGTTATTAGCATTCAATGGGGCATATAAAAAAGCCCTTCATCCCTATACAAGGGACGAAAGGCTTGCTTCCGCGGTACCACCCAAATTAGCTAATTATCGCTCACTTTACAAGTACAGACTAGACATGATGCTACTACTCGATACTGTCCAATTGATAACGGTTAGGTGCCGTCTAAATCTACTCACCAATGGGGCTTTCGGTTAGAAACTCAGAGATGTTCTTCAATACAGACTTTGTGTTGGACTCCCACCATAACCAACTCGCTAAAACGCTACCTTGTATCTACTCTTCTCTTCATGGTTTTTGGTTTGTTAACTTGTTGTAATAAATTATAAGACATCTATAAAATGTTGTCAAGTATTTTTTTATATTTATTTATGTATATGCATGGATATTTGGTCATTCAAAAAAGTTACTTCTTTCTTGCAATGCCTGTTTCTATAGCCGCTTTTTTTACAGCTTCGGCTACATTTTCTGCTATCCTCATATCAAATGCCTTAGGTAAGATATTGTCTACATCCAATTCGTCTTCAGATATGGTGTTAGCCACAGCATGGGCCGCAGCTATCTTCATCTCTTCATTTATATCCGATGCTCTTACATCTAATGCGCCTCTAAAAATTCCAGGAAAAGCTAAAACATTATTTACTTGATTTGGAAAATCAGATCTTCCTGTTCCCATTATAAATACTCCACCTTTTTTTGCCTCATCGGGCATTATTTCTGGGACGGGATTAGCCATAGCGAAAACTATGGATTTGTCTGCCATTGTTGATATCATTTCTTTTGTCACAATATTAGGTGCTGATACTCCTATAAATACGTCCTTACCCTTTAATACTTCTTCTAGTGTTCCAGTTTCATTGTTTTTATTTGTTATTTTAATCATTTCTGCTTGTGCCCAATTGATGTCTTCTGACCCTTTATGTAGGGCCCCTTTTATTCCACATAGGACTATATTTTTAGCACCTAGCTTTAAAAGTAATTTCGATATGGCTATACCGGCAGACCCAGGGCCATTAACAACAACTTCAATATCTTCCATTTTTTTATCTGCTAACTTCAATGCGTTAATAAGTCCTGCCGCAACTACAATGGCTGTACCATGTTGATCATCATGGAATACTGGTATATCTAAGGTCTCCTTTAGTCTTGACTCGATTTCAAAGCATCTTGGTGCCGCTATATCTTCTAGGTTGATTCCTCCAAATACGGGTTCCAACAGCTTAACGGTTCTAACTATCTCATCAACATCCTTAGTGTCTAAGCATATGGGAAATGCATCTACATTTGCGAAGCTTTTAAAAAGCACTGCCTTTCCCTCCATTACTGGAATAGATGCAGATGCCCCTATATCTCCTAATCCCAGTACAGCCGTTCCATCACTTACTACTGCTACCAGATTTCCCTTAGATGTATAATCATAAACCGCTTCTTTGTTTTTATCTATTTCTCTACAGGGCTGAGCTACCCCGGGAGTATAGGCTGTGGATAGGTCATCCTTATTTTCAACCTTGACTTTACTTACAACTGATATTTTCCCCATATTTTCTTTATGTAATTTTAGTGCCATTTCATTGTAATTTACCATGATCACAGCCTCCTATTTTTTATACTTTTCTCTTTCTGTTTCATATAAATTATTACCTTCACTATCTATAACTACTATCACAGGGAAATCCTCTACTTCTAATTTCCTTATGGCTTCGGGGCCTAAATCATCATAGGCAATAATTTTTGCCCTTTTTATTGAATCTGCAATGAGAGCCCCGGCACCACCTATGGCGGCAAAATATATTGCTCCATGTTCTTTCATTCCCTCTATTACTTTTTGACTTCTACTTCCCTTCCCAATCATTCCATTCAATCCAAGCTTAAGCAGTGGAACTGTCAAGTCATCCATTCTATAGCTAGTGGTAGGTCCAGCAGAGCCTATGGCTTGTCCCGGCTTTGCTGGAGCTGGCCCCACATAATATATGATTTGATCTTCAATATCAAAGGGGAGTTCTTCTCCTTTTTTAATTGAATCCATTAATCTTTGATGGGCTGCATCTCTACCTGTAAATATGGTTCCACTTATATACACTGTGTCCCCTGCCCTTAAAGCTTTGACTTTTTCTTCGGTCAAAGGTGTTGTTATTTTTTTTATATTCTCAGACATATCCTGTCTCTCCTTATTTTATCCCATATTGTTCATAAAAGTTTTAGAAATATACAAGGGATCTCAAATTTCCCATGGACTATATGGGTTTATATAATCCTTTCTTCATGTCTAGAAGCATGGCAATTTATATTTACCGCTACAGGCAATCCTGCTATATGGGTTGCAAAAACTTCAATATTAACGGCGAGGGCAGTAGTGCTTCCCCCTAGCCCCTGTGGCCCTATACCGAGATTATTAATTTTTTCTAAGAGTCTTTTTTCCATTTCTTTTATATACTGGATCTCATTATGTTCACCAACAGCTCTTGTTAAAGATTTTTTAGCCATATAGGTTGCTTTATCCAAGGTTCCTCCAATTCCTACTCCTACAACTATAGGAGGACATGGATTAGGTCCCGCCTGGGATACTGTTTCAACCACAAAATCCTCTACACCCTTTATTCCATCAGAGGGCTTTAACATTTTGGTTTTACTCATATTTTCACTACCAAAACCCTTAGGTGCTATTGTTATTTTCACCCTATCTCCTGGAACTATATCATAATATATTATTGCAGGTGTATTATCCCCTGTATTTTTTCTTAGCAAGGGGTCTCCTACAACAGATTTTCTAAGATATCCTTCGCTATACCCTTGTCTAACTCCTTCATTTATTGCATCAGTAATATTTCCACCTATAAGCTGAACTTCTTGTCCTAGCTGAACAAATATCACGGCCATACCAGTATCCTGACACATGGGCATTTGGCTTTCCTTAGCTATTTTAGCATTCTTAATCAAGTTCTCAATTATCCCCTTACCTACTGGAGACGCTTCTTCTGCTTTAGATTTTTCAAATGCACTCAAAACATCTTTTCCTAGATTATAATTTGCACTGATACACATTTCCTTCACAGCTTCAACAATTTCTTTTACATTTAATTTCCGCATCCTTTAAATTTTACCTCCTAATTAAGTAATTATCATTATTATAGTATATATCCCTTCATTTTCACAATAGGGGAAATTACATAACTCTGACTTGGCTAAGCCTAATATGGGAATATCATCCTTAATTTAATTACTTAAGATATAAGCATATTTGATGGTATAGCTTTGGAGATTTTAAAATTATATATAGTATATTTTCAAATAAAAACCCCATAAGCTTTCCTTTATAGCCTCATCCATGGGTGGGCCTAAATCGTTTATATAAATCCCAAAATTACTATCATATCTTGAAATTTCCTATAAATGATCTAGGCTTAGTTTTCCCCAGCCATGAAAAAATAAGCTAGGTTTTTCAAATGGGCGAAAAGGATTGTCATAGGGTTCTATGGATATGCTATAAAGATTTGTTTTATAGCGTATTCATGTTTTTTATATTTTGTAAAAATCTTTTCCCTTCATTAATCTGTCTTTCTACTTCTTTCGGAGCTGTTCCTCCAAAAGAATTTCTATTTTTTACACTGTCTAAATATCTGAGACTGCCAAAGGAATCCCTTGATAATGGGCAATCTATTTTAATCAAATCTTCATCCGTTAATTCATCAATCTCAATATGTTGTTCTTCACAGTATTTTACCATCTTACCAACAATCTCATGGGCCTTTCTAAAGGGTATACCATTCTTCACAAAAGTTTCCGCAACATCGGTGGCGTTTAGAAAGCCCTTTATCATATGTTTTTCTATATTTTCATAGTTAAAGGATGTCTTTTCAAGCATTTTTGTAAATATTAGTATACAATTCTTAATCGTCTTAACCGTATCAAACATAGCTTCCTTATCCTCTTGAAAATCCTTATTAAAAGCTAATGGTAATCCCTTAACCACAGTAAGTAGGTTCATTAAGCTTCCATAAACTCTACCTGTTTTCCCCCTAATTAATTCTGGTATATCCGGGTTTTTCTTTTGAGGCATAATACTACTACCTGTACAAAAGCTATCATCGATATTGATGAAACCAAATTCCTGTGAGTTCCAAAGTATAAATTCCTCAGAAAATCTACTTAAATGCATCATACACATAGAAGCAAAACATAAAAATTCTATTATAAAATCTCTGTCACTAACTGTATCCATTGCATTTTCGCTTACATGTTTGAAGTTTAATAACTGGGCTGTTCTTTGCCTATTGATTGGCAAGGTCGTTCCTGCCAATGCACAAGCTCCCAAGGGACAATAATCCACTCTATCATAACATTCTATCAACCTATCTATATCCCGTCTAAACTTTTGAAAGTATGCCATCAAATGAAATCCTATGGTAACGGGCTGAGCATGCTGTAAATGAGTAAAACCAGGTATAATCCATTCTTTATTTTCATCTGATTTTTGAAGAATTGTTTCCTCTAGATCAATTAAAAGCTGTAATATGATTTTAATTTGCTCTCTTAAATACATTCTAGTATCTAAATTGGCTTGATCATTCCTACTTCTAGCGGTATGCAGTTTCCTCCCAACATCCCCTAGCTCTTTAATCAAGACAGATTCCACAGCCATATGTATATCTTCCTGGGCCGTTGTAAATTTTATATCGCCCTTGCTAATACCTTCTTTAATTTTTCTTAAAGCAACAATAATCTGTTTGCTTTCATTCTCTGTCACTATCCCCTGCTCTGCAAGCATTGTGACATGGGCAATGCTTCCATCAATATCATATTCATAAAGATTGATATCAAAGGTAATAGAAGCATTAAATTCCTCAACTAGTTTATCCATGTCCTTGGAAAAACGGCCTCCCCATAGATTAGCCATAATATCCTCTCCTCTCAATAGTCAAATTATTAAAAAACACAATTTATATAAATAAATTTTATAGTTTTTCTCCTTTAAGGGCTTCTATTTCATCTATAGTCAGATTCTTTATTCTTGTCCCTTTAGTCTTAGATAATATAATTATTGAAATAACTAATAATACTATGGAAATAAATAATACAATTACGCTTCCAGTTATTCCTGCAATAATATATCCAATAAAACTTACGGTTCCATTTATCAAAGCATAGGGCAGCTGTGTCTTTACGTGGTCAATATGGTCACATCCTGCACCGGTTGAAGATAATATGGTGGTGTCTGATATAGGAGAACAATGATCTCCAAACAATCCACCGGAAAGAACCGCCCCAATACATACATACATTGGTGAACCCAAGCTAAATGCCATTGGAATAACTAAAGGCATCATTATGGCAAAGGTACCCCAGGATGAACCCGTTGCAAAGGACATAATCCCACCAATAATAAATACGAGGGCAGGAACAGCCCATGCCGGTAAACTACCTTGAGTAATATCAATAATATAGTTTGCAGTTCCTAGACCCTTCCCAACTGTACCCAAGGCCCAAGCCAATACTAGTATTACTGAGACATTCATCATTTTACTCATCCCATAATAATATATCTCTAGACTCTCACTCCAGTTTTTAACCCCATAATACACCATCAAGATCATAAGTATAATTGCTGCAAATAAATACCCTGTACTTAGTGCTGTTCTAAATGCACTTCCTGGTACTTTTTGAAATGGGAAGCCTAGGGGAGCCAATATCCCTACCAATGTTAGGAAAAGTACAATCAATGGCAGCCAAATCAATATGGCTTCACTACTGTTTTCCATAGTATCTGTTGATTTTCTAATTGGATTTGAATGGGGCCAATATATCTCGCCGGTTTCTTGTACCCTCTTTTCGGCCTTTGCCATTGCACTAAATTCAAAACCCGTATATGCCACTATAGGCACCATTAACACTGCCATAATTGGATAAAATTGAAATGGTATTGCTCTAATAAATGCAGTCCAATCGGATTCGGCAATGCTTAATACCTCAAACTCTTTTTGTATTAATCCCATCACATATACTCCCCAACCTATGAAGGGAACTAACACTGCTACCGGTGATGCGGTTGAATCTAAAATCCACGCAAGCTTCTCTCTAGAGACCCTCAGTTTATCCGCTAGGGGTTCAAAGATAGGCCCTACAATAAGGGGTGTTCCCAAATCCGAGAAAAATACGATAATACCTCCGAGCCATGCCGAAAGCTGCACCTTAAATCTGTTATTAATCACACCTGCCACTTTCAGTGCAAAGGCGGCGGCTCCTCCAGATTTCTCCATTAGTCCCACAAATCCTCCGATAAATACTAATAGCACTAGAACCCCTGCATTGTAGCTGTCGGTTAATTGTGTAAATAGATATTCTTTAATCATGGTCGTTATGCCTGTAATAGGATTTCCCCCCACAAGAATTAATACTCCTGTAAATACACCTATAAACAAAGCTGGCACTACATTTTTAGTCTTGATTGCAATAATAATAGCCAATATAACTGGTAAAATAGATAAAATTCCCATATGTTCCATAGATACGCCCCCTTGTCTATTTTTATAATTATCAAAATTACTTAATAAATCCTTTCTACATTTCCACCTCCTTCATCCTACTTTTTATCGAATGGGTAAATTATATATCCTCTATCCTAATAAACAAGCAAATAATATGCCAAACTTTAAATAGCTAAATTCCCTTATTCCTATTAAATAATATATATAAAACATTATAAAAAAGGTATAAATGGGATTAAATTAATCCCATTTATACCTTTACTTCTTTTAAATGATTGAAAACAGTAATACCAAAATCAGTGATTTTTGTACCACCTCTGCCTTTATTGATGATGACCATTCCGTATATTTCTAGCTTTAATAACATTTTCCTAATTTCTTGTTCTGATAAATAAATTCCTCTTTCATCAGCGGCACTAGAAATACTTCTTCGCCCTACTCTTCTACGATTTAAATAGCCCTCATGCAATATCTGCAATATAAATATATAATCCGAAACATTTCCATTGACCATAACCCTATCAATAATTTTCTTTTCTTCACTCTTTAGATCATAATTACTTCTGTTATATAAATCTGTATCAAAGGGAAGATCCTTAGGATAGATGATTTGTTTCCTTAAATTTGCTAAATATTCAACATAATTTTTTAGTTCCCTGATATTACCCTCCCAGCTATGGTTTAAAAACTTATATTTAGCTTCCTTAGATAGTGAAAAATCCGTATTAAACTCTTTTTTGAATTCATCTATTAATAAGAGAACATCTTCTTTTCTATGTTTCAGCCCTGGTATTTTTAAGGGTAGTACATTTAGTCTAAAATATAAATCATTTCTAAATCTCTTCATTTTCACTAATTGTTTTAGATCACGGTTTGTTGCTGCTATGATTCTCACATCTATGTCTATTAAACTGTCTCCACCTATCCTCATGACTTTTCTCTCCTGCAATACCCGTAGCAATCTTGACTGTAGTTTGTTTGGCATCTCTCCAATTTCATCTAAGAAGATGGTTCCCCTATGGGCCAATTCAAAAAGTCCTAATTTTCCTTCCTTTTTTGCTCCTGTAAAAGCCCCTCCCTCATATCCAAACAGTTCGCTTTCCAATAGGTTCTCTGGCAAAGCCGCACAGTTCACTGCCACAAATTGATAACTTCTCCTGGGAGATTCATTGTGTATTGCTTGAGCAAACAATTCTTTTCCAGTACCACTTTCCCCTGTAATAAGAACAGATGAGTTGGATTGAGCCATTCGTTTTGCTATATCTATAGTATTTTTTATTGAGTTACTTTTACCTCTGATATAATCAAAGGTATATTTTGCTTCATGTCCTTTATTAATAAGCTGCTGCCTTAATTTATGTTGATTTTTTTCAATATCCGTAAATCGATTTATAACTGCAACAGCCCCATTTAGAATATCACCATTCATTATGGGAGCTATGGTTAATGCAATATCCTGTCCATTAATATTTACCAGATGGTTTCTTATGGGTTTACATGTTCTTAATACCTGTGAATAGGGAATCTCCGGTAATACCTTAATTGAATTACAGCCAACTACTATCTCTTCCCTATATCCAATTATATTTTCAGCACTTTTATTATACGAATAAACCAAACCGTTAGAATTGGTGATAATAATGCCTTGATTCATAATGCCTAATAAAGCCTCAAACTTACTATTAAGACTATCATTGGTACTTAGTACTTTTTCTAATCCGAAGCTGATAGGAACAATATCGTTAAAGTATTTTCTAATCTTTGAATCTCCCAATTTTTCGTCTATGCCCAGCTTAACCGCAATATCTACTATAGTACTCATATCAAATATTCTTTGTCCAATATCGATGACTTTGTCTACACAATCAGGCACATATCTTGATTCTCCCGGAGTTACGGCTAAGGAAATATCTGGTATATCAGTCAAACCTGGGTATACTGGGATCAAATCTACATTCTTACACCCTAACTGAAAAATTAATGAAATGGTTTCCATGCAAACCTTAGGATTTATGTTTACAAGAATTGCTTTAGTATCCTTAGGCAATCCATTAATTTTATTCATTCCTTTTTTTGTTAAGGTGTAGTTGGCTATTATAATCTCTGCATCACTGCTTACATATTCTTTAACGGCTTCAAAGATAGTAAAGGAAGATATTAATACAATATCTTCCTTTACACCAGCCTCAATAGTACCACTATCAAAGCAATAATTTTCTATCTCAATACTCTTACCGAATAATACTTGAAGCTGTTTACTATAGAACTCTGATATATATTCATTAATGGAAATTACAGCTAACTTTTTTTTAATCATCATAATCACTCCAGTGGCAAATTTAAAACAAATACCCTAAACATATTCAAGTATTCCATGGCTAAAAGATAAATAGTCCAACTAACCCCGCCATAGCTATATAGTATATGGGGTGATACTTCCATTTATTTGTAGCATACATAAAAACTCCAAATAAAATTAGGGCTTTAAAATTAAATAAATCTATTATATTATCTGTGGATTTAAAAAGATCTACATTAAACATGGAAATTAAGGAGATACTAAAGGCCGCTGCGGCAATAAGCCCCGTTACGGCTGGCCTTAGACCTACAAAAATCCCTTGTACTATCCTATTTTCATTAAAATGCCTTAAAAACTTAGCAATAATACAAATAATAATAATGGAGGGCGTTACCATCCCCAATGTAGCAACCACAGAACCCAAAGTTCCCATCTGGTTGAAGCCCACATAGGTAGCCATGTTTATACCAATTGGTCCCGGTGTAGATTGGGAAACGGCAATCATATCTGCAAATTGTCCCTTGGTCACCCATCCCCGGGTCAAAGCTTCATTTTGTAGTAAAGGAAGAGCTGCTAAACCTCCCCCAATAGTAAATAAACCCACTTTAAAGAAAATCCAATAAATCTTAAATAACTCAATCATATCTGCTTTCCCCTCATTCTTAGGGTATTTAACAAGATGCCGATAACTCCAGCAGTGATAATAACATAAATTGGGGATGTATGTAGAAATGCAACTACTATAAATGCCATGATTCCAATAGTCATCCCAATCCAATCCTTAATAGCCTTTTTCCCCATTTTTATGACTGCATTTAAAATAAGTACTACCACTACAACACGTATGCCGGAAAAGGCTTTTTGAATCCACAAATTATCTGCAAACTGTTGAAAGAAAGCCGCTATGGATATTATTATAAACCAAGAAGGAACAACCATACCCAATGTAGCTATTATCCCTCCAATGACTCCTTTTTCTTTAAATCCAATGAATGTAGCCGTATTTATGGCAATGATCCCAGGTGTGGATTGCCCTATGGCATAATAGTCCATTATCTCCTCTTCAGTTGCCCATGCATGTTTTTCCACCACTTCTCTTTGGAGCATAGGGAGCATAGCATAACCACCACCAATTGTAAAAAAACCTATTCTGAAAAATACATTAAACAATTTCCACAATATATTCTTATTGTTTCCCATTGTCATCCTCCAAATTTATTTAGTCATTGGTCTCTAGTATCTATTATAGTTTCTTTTTTTATAAAAAAATTCCTCTTTTAAGCAAATAATTTTTTGTTTCAAAAAATATAGGGAGTGTCTTTTAAAACACTCCCATTACTATTTACCACATCATAAGCCTATCAGCTTCAAACTTCAATTCATCTCTAAAATTTGGATGGGCTATTTTTATAAGTCTTTTTACTCTTTCACCAATACTTTGTCCCCTAAGCCATGCAACACCATATTCTGTAACAATATAATCAACATCGTTTCTAGATAGGGTTACTATAGCTCCTGTCTTTAATGTAGGTACAATTTTTGATACTGTTACCCTTTCACCTTTTTCATTTTTAACCTTCGCGGTGGAATAAAGGGCTATAAAGGATTTTCCTTCTGGACAATTTTGCGCGCCTATTGCAGTATCCGCTTGACCACCGGTTCCCGAGAACTGCTTATGTCCTATTGATTCTGAACAGCATTGACCTGTTAAATCGACTTCTATTGTAGTATTTATAGAAATCATTTTATGATTCTGTCCTACAATATAGGGATCATTTGTCCATTTACCCTGCATAAATAGTACATTAGGATTTTCATCAATATAGTCATATAACTTTTGACTTCCAAGGGCAAATGTACAAACCGACTTATTTTTATAAAGTGTTTTCATAGAATTATCTGCTGCGCCACATTCTATTAGATCCACCATACCATCAGTAAACATTTCTGTATGAATTCCCAAATGTTTTTTTGTCTCTAAGGCTTTGGCCACAGCATTTGGTATTCCGCCGATACCAAGTTGAATAGTTGAGCCATCCTCAATTAGCTCTGCTATATAATCACCAATTTTTCTGTCCTTTTCTGAAAGAGATGCTACTGGTAAGGAAATAATCGGTCTATCGGTCTCAACAATTGCATTAACCTTGCTTATATGGATTTGATTATCCCCAAAGGTTCTAGGGTAATTTCCATTGACCTCTACAATCACTACAGCATCACCGGATTCAATTAATTCCATTTCATAGGTATTGCCTATAGATAAGCTTAGATAACCGTGTTTATCCATCTTTGAACATGTTGTCAATAAAACCTTCCTTCTACCCTTCATAGCATATAATCTCTTATTTAAGGATAGATGTAAATGCTGTGGCTGAAAGGATAAATGTCCCTTTGGATGGTTCTTCCTTAAAAATGGTGTGTAAAACCATCCATTCACATGGATAACCTTTCTATATTCGGGATTCCCCATAAATTCATAATTTCCAAATGGTAAAGTATTACTAAGCTCACAGTCTCTAACTCCATTTTCTTTTATTGTATGGAGTTCATTCAATATATCTAAAGGCTCACTACCACCGAGACCACACAATATAAAATCATTTGACTGTATAAGCTTTAAAGCTTCAGATATTGTTTTTTTCTTACTCTTGTATATTTTATTTATATTCATATATTTTACCTCCTCAACTATTACTGAGTTCTACCCCACCTAATCATTGTGCAGCCAAAGGCATATCCCGTTCCAGCACCTAGTAAAGCACAAATGTTTCCATTTTTTACTTTCCCTTGTACTAATCCATATTTCAATGCTATAAATTGGTCTGCATGACCGCAATGTCCATCATCGGCTAAATATACAGTTTTTTCTTTATCAATGCCTAAATTAGCCATAATAGCATAATGAGCCTTTGGATTTATATGATTTATAGCAATAAAATCTACATCTTTTTCTTTTAAATTAGAATTCTTAAGGGCTTTCCTAACTGTTCCTGTAAAATCTGGCAAAGATCTTGTCGCTAGTCTTTTCTTCATTCCCTTTGGGTCTTCCAAATGAAGTAATCTGGCTTTTCTCAATTTTTCAGGATCTTTTGCTATATCATCAGTTATTGGGTATAAGGTTCCTCCCCATTTTCCGATTACATCATCACAAAATATATGATCTGTTATAATCCCAGTCCCTAATACTTCATTTTCCATATGATCTCTTTTAAGTAAAAGAGCTAGTCCTGCCGGTGACATGTCAAACATAAAAGATTGATTTTTGTCTTTATAGTCTATTAAGTATGCATTTGTATTTCCCCCGGCTATTAATACGGTTTTTAAACTACCATCGGACTTCATCATATCCTTTGCTATCTTCAATGCTAAGGGTGTACCTGCACACCTAAATCCTAAATCCCATGCATATGCATTATCTGCACCTAATTCATTTTGTATTTTTATAGCCGCAGTCCAGCATACATATTCACAGTAAGTTTCACCTGCGAATAGTATCATATCAATATCATTTGGATCTATATTATTTCTTTGCAACAGCTTTTTTGATGCTTTTGTAGCCATCATTGCCGAATGATCCTCAGGTCCTCCTATATGTTTTCTATTAATTCCCATTTTATCTCTCAATATTTCTGGTGGTATATCTACGAGCTTTGATAGTTCCTGGGCAGTTATTGTTTTTTCTGGTAGATATGTCTCAAAGTCTACAATCCCAACATGAAAATCTCTAGTCATTAAAATTCCTCCTTTAAATAGTACTACTTTAATCATCTGAGCAAATTGCATAATTACCTTCTGCAAAAACTATCTACTATATATAGTTAAAAAACCTTAAGAACTATACCATCAAATATGCTTATATCTTAAGCAATTAAATATAGGATGATATTCGCATATGCAATTCTGCCAAGTAAGAGTTATGCAATTTCCTCATCTATATATATTTCTTACTTTAAGTTAATCGCAAAAGTCTTGCCAATTTTTAGGTATTAGGAAAATAAAAGGTGTATTTTGAAAATCAATACAGAACAATATGCTTATATGTATGTATTTCTTAGGGTTTCAAAGATCTTTAAAGCTTGTTTTTTTACTATAATTACTTCTAAAAATAAGGTTTTTAGAATAATTTTAAATTATAAATCTTTTTAAACTAAAATCCTTATTGTATCAATTAGTTACTTTTATAAAAATAGAATTTTATAAAAAATTGAATGAAGCTACTCTTACCAAATGATGTATTCAATAGTTACACTTCGCAAAAATGTTACATATATTTAATCATTTTCTAAAATGACATTAAGTTCATGATATAATAATGAGGAAAATAATAAATATCAGGAGGTGATGATCTGTTTAAATTTAATCATACTAATCAAGTAGATAAATTTTTTAATATCATACCATCTTCTCTATTTAATAAACTACCTCTCCCTATCAATTTCGTAGACAGTGAATGTAAAGTTATTGTTATGAATGAAGCCTTCTTAAACTATCTAGAAACACCATTAACTGAAGTGGTTGGAAAACATCTTTCTGAAATCGATAATACCACTCGACTACCAATAGTTTTAAAAACGGGTATCCCGGAAATAGGTCAAAAGCATGTTTTTCAAAGCGGAAAAGAATCAATTGTAGATAGAATACCTATTTTTGATGGTGATGAAATAATAGGTGCGGCTGGAATAATAGTACTAGATGATATTAAATCCTTAGATAATGCAAATAATATTAGAAACTCCATAATTAATTCTATAAAACCTACAAATCATACTAATCCAAAAAATCTTAACTGTAATTTCAAAGCTAAATATACATTTGATGATATAATTACTCAATCCTCTTTAATAAAACATTTCAAATCTCGCGCTCAATCTTTTGCAGCAACTAATCTACCTGTATTAATTACTGGTGAAAGCGGCGTTGGCAAAGAACTTTTTGCCCATGCAATTCATAATAGCAGTGATAGAGTATATAAACCATTTGTAAGTATCAACTGTGCTACAATCCCTGAAACATTATTGGAATCCGAACTCTTTGGGTATGAAAAAGGGTCTTTTACGGGGGCAAACAAATCTGGAAAATTAGGTAAGTTTGAATTAGCTCAAGGTGGAACAATTTTTTTAGATGAGATTGGAGACCTCCCTCTTAATATGCAATCCAAACTTCTAAGAGTACTTCAAGAAAATCAAATTGAAAAAATAGGAAGTAGTAAATCCATAGATATTGATGTAAGAATTATTGCAGCGACAAATTATGATTTGCTCAAGCAAGTAGAAAGCAAAAGATTTAGAGCTGACTTATATTATAGATTGAATGTTTTAAATCTAAACATCCCATCATTACGTGAAAGATCCGAAGACATTCCTTTATTAATCGATCATTTTATATCTTCCTTTTATCAAAAAAATGGAATATACAAGAAATTTTCCATTGGAATTATATCCGCACTATCTAATTATAGCTGGCCTGGAAATGTTAGAGAGCTTAAAAACATTGTTTACCGTTTGATGGTAATCGCAACCGGTGAAGAAGTGACAAAGGCTTCAATACCCACGAATATACTGGAGAACAGTTATAAAAGTATGGCTAATTCCTACAATATATCAGGACTATTATCTCAGAAATGTTCCCTAAATAATATACTTAAGGAAATTGAAATTAAAATAATTGAAGATACTTTGAATATCTGTAATAATAATAAATCTAAAGCAGCAGAATTATTAGGTATTAAAAGAATGACTCTTTACAGAAAGCTTAAGAATAATGATAAGTAGAGTTTTAAACCTCTTCGACACTTTATTAGAGATATTATTAATTTTCTTAGTCCCATCTCTATATAGAATTTATTATAGTAGAACTTAATTTATACGTATCAAAGTACTCAGTGTTTTAAGGAGTTTTTGATGCGTATAAATTAAAGTTTCTACTTAAATCCCTATGGTTCTTATTTTGTTGCTTATGCATTTAATTTTTTGATTATATGGTTCATGTTTCCTGCTAAATGCTTCATTATGCTTATACCCTCTGTATCTTCATTGGCATTTATACTGCCAGATGTTCCTGCGGAACCAACGGTCCAATAATTTGAACCTATTATAATAAAATCATTTACCGCTGCCCATAAGGCTAACTGTGCGTAGGCAAATGTTTGACCTGTTTTTCTCGCAACAGTTATTGGTGCAAAAACTTTTCTTGAAAAGGGCATTTGACCCCAATCATATTTCCCTTTACTGGTTTTCAAATCATTTTTCATCCAGCGTGAAGAAAATCCTGCTCTATCTAAAAGTGCTTTTAACCTAGGCGTTATTGACCCATTATATACTGGTGACCCAATAATGAGTCCATCTGCCTCCAGCATCTTATTGAAAACACCTTTAAAATCATCATTTACTACACATTTTTTGTTCTCTATGCAACCATAGCACCCTCTGCATTGATCAATATTTTTATCCTTTAATCTTATGAATTCTACTTCAAATTCCTTGTCCTTTAATTCTTTCAAAACAACATTAATATAATATTCTGTATTACCTGCTCTAGGACTTCCACATATCCCTAAAATTTTCATGCATTTCCTCCTCAAGCTGAAAATTGTTTATTATAGATCTATAACCGCCTCAACTCTCTTATCAAGCTCTTTTTCTGTGGCTCCTTTAGTAAATAGTGAAACAACTACTGTTACTACTAGTGCCGCAGCTATTACATTAACATACCAAGGTAAACCTCCAGGCCATTTAAAGCCTGTTCTATTTAAAACTAATGCAGTAACATTTAAGATTAAAGCTGTTATCAAACCTGCAAAAACACCTTGGCTGCTTGCTTTTTTCCACAGTAGTCCTGTTATAAAAACTGGAAAAGTAGCAGACATTAATGTCCCCCATCCAAATGTCCCTAATATAGCTACTGCTTCACCACTGGTTAGTGCAAACAATATTGCCAGTATACCTATTATAAAAGTAATGATTCTTGAAATCTTTATCTGTTTTTTAGAGTCTAATTCTTTACCAAGTGCATTAGGGAGGTCCCTTGAAATGATATTAGAGGAAAGTGTTAAGAACATGCTTGCAGTTGACATTGATGCTGCAAGTATGGCTGCATAAACAAATAATTGAGCATATACTCCAACATAATCAGCAACCGCAAATATAGCATTGTCACCTTTTACTAAGGGAGGTATAATACCTTTACCAACAAGATAAAGTGCTGCATATGCCATTGTTACAGCAAAGAAACCAACAATCATATGTCCTAATGCTGCATATAAGCCAAGCTTAGGCATATCCTTAGGATTTTTTAAAGCATACATCCTTGTTAAAACTTGAGGTTGACCCATTGTTCCTAGAATAGGAATAAACATCCATGTCATAGCAATAGATCCTGGAAGCACTCCCCACGCATTCATCATTTCGGGACTAAATGCTTTAGTTACTTCCTGCCCATTTACTGTAGCAGTTACCTTCCCTACAGTGGACACAACCTCCACTACATTCCCAAAGCCTTTTGTAATAGAGAAAAAGGCAGCTATCATTATTATTCCTGCAACTACCATTACCATCCCTTGAAATGCTTGAGTAAGCACTCCACCAACTTCACCACTTATGGCAGTATATATAGTCAATATACCGAAGATAAAAAATCCTGCTACCATTGGGTCCCACCCTAATAAATGGGCAAATAATGCAGAGGTTGCACTAATCTGCGATGCTAAATAAGCTATAGCTCCTATAAAAAGTACAATAGATAATGTGGCCTTTATACCTCTATGATTGTTATATCTTAAATCTGCAATATCCCCTAGGCTTGCGATGGGAGCAACTTCTGCCATAGCCCTAATCTTTTTACCAATTGCAAAATAAGCCATTGCAAATGCAGCAGAGGATAACATCCACAATGTCATTGTATTCCCAAAGGAATAGATAATACCTGGTACGCCAACTACAGCAAAGGCACTCGCTACTGCTGCAACAGTGGATAAGCTAACTGTAATTGGTCCAAAAAGTGCGGTTCCACCAAAGAATGATTGAGGATCTGAGGCTTTTTTCTTTGCTGTCCAACCTATGAAAAATGAAACAATAATCATTCCTAAAGAAAAAGCCATTATTAAGTACTTAACTCCACTTGCCATCTACAATTCCCCCTTTGCAGTATTAATAGCTTCAATTTTTTTCTTGAAATTATCCCATCCTTCATCGGACAACCAATGATCTGCAAAAATATAAAAACCTAAACTAAGTGTAAGTACTCCTCCTACCCAATAGGTTAATATAGTAAATGCAAAGGAAGGGTGGAAGCCCATAATTGTAAATTCAGGCATTCTCCCGGTAAAAACATCAGCATAATATTTTGAAAAATAGAAACCAACAATCCATAATACTGCCCATGATAATAATGGATATAAAAATAGCTTTTTATTTAGCTTCCCATTCTGTGACGCTCCAAGCATCATATAAAGCAGCATTAATACAACGCTAGATATCAATCCAGCAAACCAATTACCATTCCACCCACTGATAGTAATGAATATCCAAAGCATGGTTATAATAATAATAATACCTGTTCTTTTACTGCCTATCTCCATAATAACCCTCCTCTTAATTTAAATTTCTACATCCTATCCTCCCTTTATTATTAATTATTTATATTAAACAGCAAATTTCATGCCAATATAACATTCAATATAAATAGCTATTCTTATCCATTGCTTTTTCAACCCTATGTAACATTTCATTGTTTATCATGTGAAAATAATCATATGAATACCAGATAAACTTGTTTTCCGAATAATGTATCATATTTGTTACAATTTTTTATTATGTTACATGAATATTAAACCATATAAGTGTACATCTATATTCCTGCTGGAATATATAATACCTTCTTAACCATACTTTCCAACATAAAAAAATTTCCCATATAGAATAAGATTTATCTTATCAGCTATATGGGAAAACTGCTTTTTAAAAATGAAATTAATTTTTACAACCACAAATATTAGATATTTTACAATCTCTAACAACTCATCAAGTTCTCCTTTCATAGGAAATCCTTGGTAATATTTGTAAACTAAGATTAATTGAAGACATATAAACTCTCCTCTCATAATATAGAAATCAAAACCAATGATTTCTATTATTTTATGTTTAGGCACATTCAAAAAATAAGCTATATTCTAATCGTAAATTTAGTATATACTCCGAGTTCAGAATCTATTTCCATATCGCCATCTATTTTGTCCACTATGGTTTTTACAATCGATAGACCTAATCCTAATCCCGATATACTTCTAGACTTGTCTACTCTATAAAAAGGTTCAATAACTTTTGACTGCTGCTCTAAGGACATACCTATCCCATCATCTTCTATGGATAACACAATTCTATGTTTTTCTTTTCCTAAAGTTATTAAAATTTGTCCATATTCATCCGTGTATTTATAGGAATTATCCACAAGATTATAAATCAACCTATTGAGCCAGATTCTATCAATTGGTAGATACAATTCTTCATGACAAAGGTTCATGCTAATTTCTATTTTCTTTTCATTATTTTTAAAATAGCTTACTGTATGCTCTATACAATCTTGTATGCTTGTCTTAAGTTTGTGATCAACATAGTTATCCTTTGAGATATAAGCCGTTAGACTAGATGTCATATTAACAAGATCATTTATTGCCTCCTTTGTGACATGAAGAATCTTACTTTTATTAATCTCACTTTTAAAATCATCTTTTTCAAGTAGCTCTGTGTTAAGCTTGATGGTCGACAGCGGTAAGCGTAAATCATGGCTTACCCCCCTAAGCAAGTCCACTCTCACCATTTTCTCTTTTGAAAAATACATCTTTAGTTTTAAAATACTATTGATTATCATAAATATAGCTACAGCGGTAATAAAAACATCCCTATAATATAATCTAAAAATACTGCATACAATGTCTATTCGAGCCAGTCCAAAAATAAAAACTAAAGCAATCAAGCTTATAATACTTTTTATATTAGGATTTCTAAAGTAATTTATTAAACCTAGTAATGCGAAAATAAAAGAATAGGCAGCAAATAAATTATATGACAATAGAATAGACAATATCATAACTAATGGAAGCATGTATTTTTTTACACGTTTTTTCAGTAGCTGATCAGCCATTGAATAAATCATTATCACGGCAAAAAATATTCCTACTTCAAAGTTATAAATCATGAGCAATGACCCTAATGAAAGCATAATTGTATGGATTTGTTTGCGATTTGTCATTATCATAATCAGGGTACTTATTAATAATAGAAGCATCACCATCACATTAATACACTTTTTTGAAATAATAAGATTATTGACACTGCTATAACTTCCTACAAAGTAGTTATTACCATACTGTAAAAACTCTGGTTTCTCTTCAATACCTTCTACATAGAAATCTACCCTATTGTTAATATAGTCTTCCCTATCTACATAAAATACAATGTGATCTTTGTTTTCATACATAGGATAATTAGGGGACTGATTTTGCATAACAAATTTTTTATTTTTATATAGTGTGAAGCCTTTGTAGGGGTTGATAACAGTAAAAAATATTTCTTTTTTATCCTCTGAATAAATTTGAACTACTTTAGAAAAGCTATGTACCATGGTTATTTTATTGAGGTCTAAATCATCGACATTGATGAAGTTATTCGATTCAATATGATGAACAACTTGATTAGAAATAATTTCTTCTAAGCTTTCCATTCCCATTAATAGGGCAATAATACTTATAACTATGACAAATAGTTTTCTTTTCATTTCATCACCACTAGTCGATAGCCTTTTCCATAAACATTTTCAATTATTACTTTATCACTTTCTAATTCCTTTATGGTTTTTCTGAGCCTAGAAATAAGGGTATGCACCCTAAAATCATGGATTTTTTTAATCTCCTTTAAACCTGACAACTCCGTTTTATATAATATATCCCCTTTTTTATATTTTTCAAAAAGCATTTTGAGAACTATGCCCTGGGAATTCTGTATGATTATGGAATTATAATCCGTAGAAAGAGTTGAATTTTCAAGATTTAATATTAAATCACCTATCCGATACACTGGACTTTCATTGTACTTTCTTTTATTTATTGCCTTTAATTTATATTCAAGTTCAAACAATGTAACGGGCTTTATCATATAGTCATCTGCACCTTTTTTATAAGCAATACGTCTTGTTTCCTCTTTTTCTAAGGCGGATATAATAATAACAATGGCATTTGACTCATTTTTTATGAAAGGAATTATTTCATAACCAAGACCATCGGGTAGCATTATATCTAAGAGTACAACATCAATTTTTTCACTTTTTATGACTCTTTTTACATCCCTCAAATTCTCCGATATCATGATATCAAATATGCTACTTAAAATATTCCTATAGGTGAGCGCCAGTTTTTTATCATCTTCTACAATTAACACCTTCATCTCATATCCCCCTCAATATAATAGTCTGCTTTTTCAAAATGATGGTTTGTAGTAATTATCTTCTTATTGTTTTTAGAGGCGAAATCAACTATAAAATCTAGGACTTCTTCATTCATTTCCAAATCGTCAACTAAGGAATAATCTACTAATAAGTACATAATATCATAATATTTAACCAAGCAATCTACTTTTAAATCATTACCAAAGTTCTTAACCACATAATTAAAATTTCCTTTTTCTTCTAATATGTCCATATTTCTATCCAAAACATCAAACCCAACGATAAAATACAAAGAAATATTATTATTTAACAGCTTACTATCTATCCAGTCGAAAAATCCATCTGCTAAAAGTGTTTGTTCATTTACATCAATAAATATGTTTTCCGTATCATCATGGCTCCCACTAATAACAGCTTTAATAATGATCTTATCCAATTTTGTCATTAGGTTTAATCGATTTATGCTGTGATAAAATGTTGTATGTGACACCCCTTCAATGCAGCCTCTTACATATTTACCAATATCATTTCCATTTTTATCCTTTATATCTTCATATCTTAGTTCAATACGACCTTCATTAACCATGTTCTTTATGTTCTCATCCCTAGCAATTTTATTTTTGTAAAAGTTTTGCATTTTTTCGTCAAAGTAGATTATTTCCCTTCTTTCCTGGGCTAAGTGAAGTCCAAGCTTTAGCCTATTCAAAGCTATATCCAGATTGTTATCTTGATAATCTATATAAGCTATGTCTAAGTCATAATTCAATCTAATATTTCTAAGCAAAACATCTTTTTTAATAGTTTTACAAAAGCCTAACACATCTTCAGTATCTTCTTTTAATATTAAATATCTACCCTCATCCACATAAAATATGGATTCTGTTTCTAATAGGGATTCTTTAACTTTGCGCAAAAAATTTTGTATATATTTAGTATAGATTTTTTCTCCATAGTAATAGCCTATGTCATCACCATTCTTCATTTCTAAGAGAATCAAATAGCCACTTTGCTTTTTGATTTTTTTCTGTAAATATCTTACATTATATAACCCATAGTTATTATCTACATAGTATATTTTTAAAAAATAAACGTACAGCCTTCTTCCACCAATCAACAAACCTAAGGGAATAGCCATGATAAAGGCATAAACATAGGGCCTCTTTTCCGTCTTCGGCTGCTGCATCTCATTATGCAAAACTTTTTGAGTATCTATAATAGATAAGCATTTATTAATAATGTCGATACAATTCTCATCATTACTTACAAAACGGTTTTCATTACTTTCTAATTCCCCACATATTTCTAAGAATTCTGGTGGCACTATACTTGAAAAAAAAAGTTTAGGAAGAATTATGTAATCTAGTTCATTGTTTTTCATAGCTTTAGTTGCTATTTCAAAGTCCATATAATCTGTTACATTGATATTTGGCATCTCCTTGAGGAGGTAATCCGTAATATTTGGTACGCCAAACACTCCTACTTGATAGGGGGCTAATTCATAGACTTCATTTATTATCTTTTTATCAGAAGTGCTTACTACGATTATTTCATCTTCAAACACACTTTTTGAAGCGTAGTCCTTTGTTCTATTGTTATCAATATAAAAATCGATATCGTTTCTAAGTCTAAGATTTTTTAGACTATCAAATAGAAACACAAAATTCCCATCACAAATAAAACCCATCTTTTCTACAATATTGGGAATTACCCCTTCAAAAGAGTTTTCCTCACCATAGGCATATAGAAAGTACTCCTTTGGCAAACCTACTACAATAGTTTCTTTTTCATTTAGATAATCCATTTCACTTTGGCTAAACTCAACTAAACTCTTTTCTAGCTCAAAGCTAAGAATATCAAAAATAATAACGTCAATATTTTGCTCCTTTAAGTAGCTAACTTCTTTATTTAAAATGGAATAAAGAATAGGATAGTTTTTGCTTACCCCTATATGGTTTGTTTCCTTTGTTATGCTATCTATCTTAAAAAAATGTAATCCTCTAACATTATGGTCATAGCTTTTTGTGGATAAAAAACAATCAATTTCACCATTGGCAAAGGCTTTTCTAGTGTCTTCAAATGTATCAAAGGTAACCAACTTATACCCTAGGTTTGGATAATCCTGGGTAAAGGATTCAAATAAAGCAACTTCTTTTTCCACTCCTATTACTTTACCCCTTATGTCTTTAAAGGATCTTACACCATTATGAAGATTAGAATAAATCCCACATGGAATAGGCATAAATGACTCTGTAAAATAAGTATAATCTTCACGTTTTTCTATTCTATTCATGTTCATGACAACAGGCAAAGTCCCCTTTTTCAACATATCCAGGCTATTATTCCAACTTTCATCGTATATTCTTAATTTTAACGAAGTATCCTCCTCTATTTTTTCACACATTTTTTTAGAAAATCTTCTCTCAGCGGGAAAATAGCCAGTCCAAAACACTGTATCCTTATTTTCCCTAATAAATTTTAATTCTTCATCGGTGAATTTCGGCTTTCCATTCTGATGATTCATTTCAAAAAAAGCAAAGGTGATAGGGACTAAGAATATAAGAAATAAAAGTGTTAATTTTTTTTTCACCACGCTTCACCTCAACTCTCTATGCAATGGTTTATTTTATATACCCCCAAAATATCCAGGATTTACGATTCTAATTTTTTGAACCACAGTATCATCTGTAACGTCTTCCATACTATTGATGTTCCCATAATTATCAAAACATAAGCTTAAAGCGGAACCATCTCTAAACTCATATGCACCAAATAAATAATCATCTTCACCTATCCCATGGGGATTTTCAACCTTCTTATAATTGCTATCACAATAATCAAGGGCATCCTTAGCACTATCTCCCACACTCACCTCAAAAGGGCCAGTTACTTTATTAGTAGATATGGTGATATAGCTAACCTTTCCACTATAATCATCAATGGTTAAGTTAACACCATTATAGTCCATGGTCGTATAATTCCCACCATCTTCTTGATTTTCAAAACTACCCTCAGCATAATCACTACCCATAATCCCTATAACTTCATCCTTTGTCATACCAATATCAATGACCTTTACCTCATAGCCCTCGGGTAATTCATCGATTTTGAATTCAGGTGCATACTCCCCATTATATACATCCTCTTGTATCTGAGACATGACATCAATATTCGTAATCCTATTAGCAGAATACACAGGATTATCAGAGAATTCAAAATAATACTGGGCATTATCACTTTTTTCTGTACTATTCGTATCCATTCCAAATCCAATACCCCCAATGCTTACTTTAGGATAGCGAATAATTGTCTCATTATCTCCATCATATAGATTGTCAGCAATATACAATCTAATGGCTACAATAATATCCTTAGTCAATCCTGCCTTTTCATGGTCTTCCTTGTAATTATACTGTCCACCATCACTCGTTCCAATATATAAATCATAATCTTCACATGAATACCTTATAAACTTGTTTTGGTCATCTTCTTCCAGTTTGAACTGTGGAAATGCTTTACATAGCTCATTAATATCCTTATTCATATAACCTAGTAAAAAATCAAGATTTCCACCGGCTAAATCAAAGTTGTTTGTTTCCTTAGATGTTTTTCGTGAATCGGCAGGTTCTTCTCTATTGTTCTCCTGTGACTTAGCCCCCTGGGAAGCTTTTTCAGCCTCAAGTTCGGCTCGTATCTCTTCCCTTAATTTTTCTTCTGTTTTTTGATTAGCTGTCTCCGATGAACACCCTGGTAGGCATAGGATCATCAGTGACGCACATACCATCACTAATAGCTTTTTCATATTTTCCTCCTTTTGTATCTCCTATCGAGCTTTAAAAATGCATATGGATAGGATTCTACATATCACTTCTAATTTTATATAAAATAACTTTTATCATTATAGCATTTATTTCAATTCTTTCCGCTAAATCTGACCTATTTGTTAGATTTAAATTTAATATTCTGCCATGGCGTAGTCTTTCATAATCAATTATGAATTTATTTTCATTGGCACATAGATTTATGTCTTATTATGGGATGATTTTGAAACTACTACCAATTTGTTAAAATGTTTTGAGTTTTGTTTGAAAAAAGGTATAATTATGTAGAAGGAGGTCGAAAAATGATAAAAAAAATACAAACAAGAATTATTGGTGCTATGGTTGCTTGTACTATATTAATAACAGGTATAGTTGCAACTGTGTCTTTAAGTATGGCTTCAAGAGCTGTTGAGACGGAAGCTGCTAATCATCTTCATACTTTGGCAAAACAAAGAGCCCAAGAATTAGATGGAAAGTTCCATACCATAGAAAAGGAAATTATGGGCTTACAGAACTCTGTAGGTGTATTGCTGCAAGATAGTAATTATGAAAATTTAGATGATGTAGAGATAAGGAAAAAGTTGAGAATAAACATTGCAAGGTTAGTAGAAAAGTATGCTCATACTATGGATGGAAATGTAAGTACATATATGGTATTCAAGCCGGAATTTGCGAATACCGATCTACAGGTTCCCTATTTTAAAGAAAACAATAAATATGTGGATATGGGGGAAGTTGCATCTTACGAGGATTTAACATCTGAATCCCATGACCTAGCATGGTTTTGGGATGCCATAGAAGCTAATGGTGGTGTTTGGAGCGAACCCTATCAAGATAAATATTTCAATGTAAAGCTAGTCACATTTTCATACCCTATTACTTTTAAAGATCAAATTATTGGGGTGGTTGGTACCGATATCCTATTTGATGATTTTGAAAAAATGATTAATGATATCAAGGTCTATGATACAGGATATGCATTTTTACTATGTGAGAAGTTTGAATTTTTAATTCATCCAACCTATACAATTGAGGACAATATAGATTCAGTTGCTAACGGAGCCCTAAAAGGGGTTAAAATAGATATGTCTGAAAACCCTGATGGAATAAGCTTCTATACTGTCAATAATACAGAAAAAATTATGGCCTTTTCTAAGCTTAGGAATGGATGGGTATTAGGTGTGGCACCCCCTAGAGGTGAAATATTTGATAAAATTTACGAACTACGAAATTACATATTATTAATAGCTTCAGTGGGACTTCTTGTAGCTATTTTTATTTCATTGATTGTTGGAAAAAGGATATCAAAGCCAATTGTATTCGCAACAAAATTTGCAAATACAATGTCTACAGGAAACTTATCCGAAGATATTCCTCAGAAATACTTAAACCAAAAAGATGAAATAGGAATACTGGCTAATTCATTGGATACATTAATGAAAGAATTTAGACAAATAGTTACAGGTATTGTAAAATCATCGGAAGAAGTATCTACTTCATCGGAAGAATTATATTCTATGAGTACACAGGTATCCCAGATATCTAACGAAGTGGCTGTTTCAACAGAAGAAATAGCAAAGGGAGCCACAGATCAAGCTCAAAATACAGAAATCGGGGCACTAAAAGTATATGAGATAGGAACTTTAATAGAAAATAACAAGGAATTAATGGATAATATCAATACAAAAACCAATGATGTATCTAAACTTATAGGTGAAGGACTAATAATTGTTGAAGATTTAACCAATAGAACCACTGAAACAGAAAATGCTGCTAGAGATATTTCAGAAATAATTAACCAAACAAACGAAAAAGCTAGTAATATTGGAGAAGCAAGTAATCTAATAACATCTATATCAGAGCAAACAAATCTTTTAGCCTTAAATGCAGCAATAGAAGCAGCTAGGGCAGGTGATGCTGGTAAGGGATTCGCTGTGGTTGCCGATGAGATAAGAAAGCTAGCAGAGCAATCAACACGATCATCGGAAAAAATAGATGCTATGGTTAAGGAATTAACACAAAGTTCTATTCTTGGAGTAAATACTGTTAACAAGGTTCTGGATATTGTAAAAAATCAGGTTGAAAGTGTGGAAGAAACAAAGGTAAAATATAATGAAATATCCGGTGCCATAGAGACATCAAAAGAAGCTATAAACAATTTAAATGATTCTGAATTAGAAATGAATAATAAAAAAGTAGAGGTTATGGATACAATACAAGGACTTTCTGCCATAGCTGAACAAAATGCAGCGGGAACACAGGAAGTATCTGCTGCTATAGAGGAGCAAGCTTCTTCTGTTAAAAATATAGAAGTTTCTAGTGAACAGCTTTCCAAATTAGCCGAAGAACTAATAGTATTAATCTCAAAGTTTAAAGTTAAGTGATAAAATGGTATGCAATTTGTTCAAGTGAAAGAAGAGCAAAAAACAATATATCTGTGATTTAATCAAAATAGAAACTCCTTTTTGGTAATAGTAATAATAAAACCAAAAGGAGTTTCTTACTGTTAAAGTAGTAAAAAGTCTTATGGAAAGTAATTAGGAGTAGATTCACCACTATCATATGATCACTTTATAGGCTTCCCACATTTAGGGCAAAATGAAAAATTATTATCAAGTGAAGCTCCACAATATGGACAATAATTTTTTTTAGTATTTAGACCTTCTTTATCTCCTTGTCTAACATTAGTTTTGGGATTTGTTTGAGCCCATCTATCAAGGGGGTCATCTTCTTCTGAGGAATCCACTATATCAAATTCAGAAAAACGATTCTTCCCTGTGGCGTTTTTATAATGATATGATGCTTGGATAATGCCCATGATTATAAAAACTATACCAAATAAAGGAAATATCTTGCCAATAATTCCAAATGGCGCATTTGCAGTCATGGTGAAAGCTACAATAGTCCAAAAAACACCAAAAACCACTGCGACTATGGAGCCCATAAAGGACATGCCAGAAGGCCCACGTCCAGGTTTAATACTTTTCATTTTATATTCCTCCATTTACTTATTTGATTTAGACCTATTTCTTTGTTTTGCTATTTGGGAAATTTTATCATATTCACTATCTACAAATGTAATACCACAATCCGGGCATTTTTTTTCATATATAGACACTTGCGCACCACATGCGGGACATGTTTCAAGTAAACCCACATTCTTCTCTTTTTCCTCATCAAACAAATGCTTCAAATTCTCTAGCTTTACACCATCTACTTCAATGACCCTAAGCTTATCTGGGGAAAACCAAATTATATTGCCATCTTTATCACATACTGCCACTATCCTTGTTTCTCCCTCTTCTTCATCGGGAAATAGATTCCCACCTATAAAGCTTGGCCTCGTTGCTTTATAGGTACCATAACCAGCTCCTAAAAAAATAAATTTCTTAAGGGTTTTTTTATGTCTTACTATAACAGCCATATATAATCCCTCCTAAAATATATTCAAAAATCTTAACCTATATCCTTCACAGTATTCTGTTCTAGAAATGGCTGATACATCATAAGCGCATGGTTTTCTGTAATGTATTCATCATCTACAATATTATTATTAAAATCAAGAACATTCCTATATATCACATTATGTCTGACATATCCCCCCCAATATTCATGGGTAATCTTATGTTCTTTTTCATATACCTGATATGTAAATAGGGGTTTCTCCATTGCTCTCCATTCTCCAACTAAATAGTCATCCCTTAGGTATACCTGTAATTGATAGGGTTTATTTGTACCATTAAATATCTGCAAATCCCTATAATTATACACACATGTGGCTCCACTACCAAAGGGCTGAGTTCTTTTTGAATCGGGAAATACATCGTAGCTATGCCTATATCTCTCCGTTACCATTAAGGGTGTATGTAAGGTCATCCAATATATCATATTTGATAATTGACATAATCCCCCTCCAACACCGGACTTAAACCCACCATAAAAGAGTATCATTCCATCTACATATCCTTTTATTCTATTAGGTTTACCTATTAACTTCCAATATGAAAATGTTTCTCCTGGATTTATTATTATCCCATTTAACTTCTTAGTAGCTATTTTCAAATTAGTAACCTTGTTGTGCTGCATCCACATGTCTACATTTTTTAATTTTCTAAATAATGGAGTTTTATGGGTAAATACCATCTCTGGTAACAGAGTTTTTGAATATACCCTAGAATATTTTTTACTACTAAAATACCACTCAAAATATCTTTTATAGGTATAATATAGTTTTCCCAGTGCTATCCTCATCCTAGATCTTTTAATTGGCTTCATATTTTCCACCATTTTTTCACGCCTCGCTTTTCATACGATCCTATTCCATGGTTCCCCCTTGGTTTTTTATATAATAATTATTCTTTGATTATATTCTTTTGTTTTAAAATGTTATAAATTCTTTGATCATCTCTTTTATCAATGACATTGCTGCCCTCTATATCATTAAAGGTTATTTGTATACCATCTTCTAAATCCACCATAGTTGCTCCTACAGGATAAAATGAAGACAATACCGATTGCATATAGAACCCTTCATATACCAATTCCTTATTCACATATACAATGAATTTATCCATTAACCCGGTATTAAACAATTTAGATCCACCTATATACATCTTAGTATCATCATTATTGTTTTTTGCTTTTAATTTATCAAAAAAATCTTTGTCGAATATAATCTCATGTGTATTCCAATCATAGGTTTGTATATCAGCATCTGTGAATAAAGGTTTTTCGCTTATTGAATAATTTTCTACATTAGTTCCATATACTTTACCAAGGTACACTTCAAAACCTATATCCTTTGAAGACTTGGTGCAACCCTGCAATAATGTTATACAAAGTATCATAACTAGTATGCATATATTTTTTGCTATCTTCAATTTAATTCCACACCCTTACTTATTTTTTAGTTCTTGCTCCTAATAGTCCCAAATATCTTACCTAATATAAGAATATACCATCAATCCTATTTCATTCAAAATTATAACATTTTTTATCTAAAATATAAAGAAAAGGCTTTTATATAGTATTATTTCATCACTATATGACCCTCAAATTCATAGTCATTATATTAACCTTTAAAATATAATATTCTTTGGTTATATACAAAGACACTATTACTTCTTCTCCTCCATTAACTTATGGGGCTTCATTTGCAAATCCTTTATTGCTCATTTTCTCTGTTATAAAATTTGATGTAAATAAGCTGCACAATCAGTATTTATTAAAATAAATATCCTACACTTACTATGTAGTACATATTATACATCAAAACCTATAAATCAATAATTTCTTCCTTTGTTTCATATTTATTTCCTTCAAGATACTTAAATAAAAGTTTATTATCATCTAAAAATTTCACATTACTAACTACACTTGATGAATTTGCAGTTGATGAATAATTTCTTGAAACCTCCTTGTAGTACACTGACTTATCAAAAGCGTCTGATATGATTAACTTTCCGTCTTTCATGTATATAACCTTCCCATATTCATAAAGCAAATAGTTAAAGTAAATCTTAGATATTTTCTCAGAAATAGGCTCAAACAAAATAGCATATCTACTTGGATTTCCAGTACTTATAGATACTTCAATGATTTGATTTTCATGCAATTTAATATATGGTTGTTTTGGATAGCTAAGTTTTTCTACAATATCATTATCACTACCATATAACACAACCTCATATTCTGATTCACTAACTTTATGTACATCATAATATTTCCTTGAATCTACCACTTCTTTCTTACATCCAGCATAAAGAAACATTATTACTATAATGATTATAATAAAAGTGAAAATCTTCTTATTCATCTTTCCCCCAACATGTTATTTATTCCTAAAATATATTGCTGCCAAAATTGCTATTGGAATAAAATATATGCACCATATAAGCAAGGCAATTATACCTATTAACGCTGAACTGTCCCCACTATTTTGAAATAGATTAAGTATAGGCATAGCAATACTAGAAATTAAAAATATCCCATGTACCATCAGTAATGTCTTTAGCCATTTATCAATCTTACTTCTTGAATTTATTGAAATACCAACCAAAAAAGTAGATAATGCCATCATTCCATATCCAAATAAATTTAAATTAAAAAATAGACTTCCTATTGACTGATATGATAATACCTGTATCACATTCTCTGTTGCTGTTTTATTGGCAACAGTAGTAAGTTGAGTAAAATATACTATATTAATTAATACTCCATATATACATCCAAAAACAACCCCGCCTAGTGCTACTGATTTTCTATCTTCTATAGTTTCAGTATAGAATGCGCAAGTTAATAGTATATACCCCCAAGAAAGTATCATACAAACTAAGTATCCTAAAGATGGATTTCCTACAATCATTGATATCCCAAAAAGTAGTGTTGTGATACTAACTATAACTGCCGAGTAAAACCCTAATTTACTATTCATATGTTTCATCACCTCTTTCAAAATAGTACACTGGAATCTTCTTGTTCTATTGTTCTAAGATGAGGGGCCCTCTAGAGTCAAAGTCGTTATTCAGCTTTGTAGCCATTTACCTAGATTCTTGTTTAGTATTATAATTTACTAATTTTATGCACTCTACTTTATCTTTACACCAACTACCAATTATACTCACTATGTTCGCCTTAGACATCAAAAGCGAAGTTAGTAAAACGCCATACATAAAAACATGGGTATAGTTAATTATAGCCATATGGCAAAATTGCTGTATTCAAAAGTACCACTTCCATGATGCAATTTGTCATCCATTTTCAGTTCAGTAAATGCTTTCTTCATATCTTGAAGTATAGAGGGCTTAATATTTAAATCATGGTGAGCGGGAAACACCCTTTTTACAGGCAAACTTGCAACTCTCTCCATGGATGATAAATATGCTTCGGGATCGGTTGATGGGAAATACGCAAATAATGTTCCTTTGTAAACCAAATCGCCAGTGAAAAGATATTCCCGATCCTTTTCATAAAAGCACATATGACCAGGTGAATGACCGGGGGTGTGTAGGACTTGTATAGTACGTCCTCCAATATTAATAACATCATTATCCTTTAAAACTCCTGTAGCCGTACCTTGAAACAACCTGTAATCATCGATATTAAAACTTTCTGGTAGCTCACAGTCCTCAACAACAAAGGCCTTTATTTGTTCCAAGGTTAATGGAAACTCGCCTTCAAGCCAATTCACCTCATCTTCATGTACATAAAAATTGGGAAAATACTCATGTCCTCCAATATGATCCCAATGTACGTGAGTAGCAACAGCTATTATAGGTTTATCTGTTAATTTAACGACTTCATTATAAATATTCATAATACCAAGACCTGTATCAATTAGTAAACTAGAAGTTGTCCCATTTATAAGATACGCATGGGATTCCTCCCAGTGTTTATACTCGCTAATGATATGAGTATCTTTGTCAATTTTTTCAATAGTAAACCAATCGCTCATAAATTTTCCCCTTCTCTATTGTTTTATATTAATAGTTTTTCCTCCTTATTTCCTTTAAGCATACAATAATTAGACGATTATCATTAGCATCTTATTTCATTTTCAGTATATTTATTGAAACTATGTTCATAATATGGTAATATAAGCTCAATAAGGAGTGACTAATTATGTTAAAACCCTTTACACCTAATTATTTACCTATTTCATTATCTGAAGATAATATTATATATTTATACAAACTAACAATTGATGCTAGAGTCAAAATAGAAAGATTTAATTCTCTTCTAGAAAGATCTATCATTAGTGACGAAGCTTTGGTTTTCTTCTCTTTACATGAGTCTATAGAATCCACTAGAATTGAAGGAACTCAAACAACATTTAGTCAAATTATGGAATCTGATATTACTGGTGAAAGCAATAATGATATTCAAGAAGTTAAAAATTATCTTGATGCTCTTGAATATGGTAAACAAAAACTTAAATTGATTCCAATTTCAACAAGAATGTTTTTTGAATTACACTCTATTATTCTTAAAGATTCTAGAGGTCAAAACCGTTCTCCTGGTGAATATAGAAAAATTCAAAATTTTATTGGTCCTACTTCAAACATAAAGGATGCTACATATATTCCTCCGGAACCTAACTTAATAAGTGATTATATGTCAAACCTTGAGAAATATATTAATGATGATTATGAAGATAACTTAGACTATTTAATTCGTGCTGGTATTATCCATGCTCAATTTGAATCTATTCATCCATTTCTTGATGGCAATGGAAGACTGGGTAGAATCCTCATAATGTTATATCTTCTTGATAAAAAAGTAATTTCAAAACCATCATTTTTCCTTAGTGAAGAGCTAGAAAAAAATAAATATAAATACTATGGTCTATTAAATAATCTAAGGACTACTACACCAAAGTGGAAAGACTGGCTTGAATTTTTCCTAATTTCTTCTGCTAAACAGGCTAATAAAAATATTGAGAAACTAACAAAAATTGAATCACTATCTAATAATTTATTAAATTATGCAAAGGAACATGGCATTAGAAAAGACTTAATTGATTTCATATTTAGAAAGCCTTTTTTTACCGTTAATGACGTGCAAACTAATTTAAATATTAGCTATAATACTGCTAATTCACATATACAAAAACTACTTGCATCAAATAAAATATTTCCTGATGATAGAAAACGTAATAGAATATTTAGATTTTACGAGATCCTCGATATACTTGAAAGCTAGTTTAATAATGTCGACTAACGCTGCCACAGTTCGTAAATACTCACATAAGGGTTTCGCTAACTGGCACGTTAGTCCTAGTTTTCAGTTGGATTTATATATTTTTATGATTTATATATTTTTATTGTTTCTTGCTTGATAGAAGGTCGAATATATGCCCATATGCCTTCAGATAGTTTGATTCTAAATCATAATAATCCCCTTTTGACCAGTTCCCGACTCCACTTCTACTCCTTTCTATAATTATTACATTATCTTCAATATGAGAATCTTCGAATAAATCTGGGTTTTTGAATGGATTTATAATAAAAACATCCCAATTATTCATTACTAATTCATCTAGCATCTTCTTATCAAACATCCCATTGGAAATATCACTATTAATGAATAGGGCATCGTATTTTTCAACATCCAAATTATGAATTTCATTTAAGGAAATATTATCTATAAATATACTATCATCTGTTTTGAAGTTAAATGTGCCTGCAACTGCAATATTCAAATGCTTATCTGATTTAAAAATAAAATCATTGGTATTATATTTTATTAGCTCCTCAAGTTTTTCGTCTTGCCATTCAATGACCATGTTATCATATCCGTCGGACTGTGTTTTGATTATTGAGAATAGTTGCTGCACTTCGCTGAATATCAATTTTTTATTTTCAGGCAATTCAAATCTAAGTTCATTTGATCCGTTGTCAAATTCAAACGAGTTAATATTTATATCCTTAACATAGGAAATTATAATATCTATATCTTCAACAAATGATTTTACTCGTAACAGTCTATATTGATAGTCGATGTCTTTCATAAAAGAATTTTTAACTGTATCAGTTTTATTACATAAAGCATGATTTCTCACCTTATAAATACCATATTTCTTTTCTAAATAAACAATACCTATCATTTGCTTATCTTCTACTACTACTAATTCCCCATTTAGCCATTCAGCAGTATCATGTATCACGAACGTAGTCTTACTATGATAGGAAATATCTTCAAAGTATTTGCTAATTGTATACTCTAACTGATTTGGTAACAATGCTTTCCAAAAATAAGCACCTACTAAAAAAATCAATATAAGTACAATAGATATTTGAATTAGTTTATTCTTCATATTAATCATCTCCAAAAATTTAAATTAGTCACTTAAATGCTACAGCTTAAAAATACTTATAACTAAGAATTGCGTCTACGGTTTCGGCTTGACGACGTGCCCAAACTGAACCACCATACCCCTTCTCCATGACGGTGATTGTACCCAATGAAGGAATGTCCGTAGCAAACAGAAATATATTATTATACGATGTCCTACCAACTTCTAGTCATTAAGATAATGTATATATAAGATGTGGTGTATGGTTTATAAGAATATCAACTATATTTTACCATTTTGAATAGGATATAGTAAGAAGAATATATAAAAAATATCAAACAAATTTCAGTATCAAAATCAATAAAACTTATAAAATCCATATATACATTATGCAGACTAAATTATATATCTTTAGAAAATAGGGATTTGGAATATGGAAAATTAGATTTAAGAATAGGACATATCAAAGAAGAAAAAATGCTAGACATAAATAGAAAACTTCTTAAACAATTAGATGAGGAAATTGCATAACTCTTACTTGGCAGAATTGCATAATACATATGGTATAGCTTTGAAGAATTTTAGACTACATATGGTAGATAGTTTTTGTAGAAGGTAATTATGCAATTTGCTCAGATATAAATTTTATCTTTAAATTCCATTATTCATATTGTAAAATATTTTAAGCCGTGTTATAATTTCCTTGAAGAAAACTAAATATTAACTAGGGGAGCCTGTATGAATAGGCTGAGAAAGAGATGTTATCTCTGACCCTCATAACCTGACGTGGTTAATCCCACCGTAGGGAAGTGTGTTATAGTAAGTATTTTACAATATATTTATTTATCGTATACTTATCACAAATTCTCTAGAATTTGTGATTTTTTATTACTTACTATTCTATTTCTAAGAGTGTTATGAGGGAAGCAGATAATCTGCTTCCCTTTTTATTTAATTCAAGTTAATGTTTAACTCTAACATTTAAGCTCTCTGTTCTCAACCGTTTCATAAATATCTTTAGTTCAACATTAACTTTAACTATTGGATTTTGATTCCATCATTAAGGAGAGGAGGATTCATTATGCTAGTTAATGGAAAGTATATGGACTTTGAAAATATTTCAATTCTTCAGCTACTAAATAAATTAAAGCTTGATATGAATAAGGTAGTTGTAGAAGTCAATTTTGACATAATTTCAAAGGAAAGCTACTGTGATTTTGCTTTAAATAAAGAAGACAAAATTGAGATTATTAGCTTAGTAGGTGGTGGTTAGATTGAAAATCTTCTTAAACGAAAAAAGTGTTGACGTGGATAAATGCACTACAGCTTTTGGGATAAAAAGGAGCTTTAAACCTAACGCTGATATAGTGATTCTCAATGGTTTTATCATAGGTGAAGATATTGTTGTTAAAGAAAATGATAGAGTAACGCTTATTAGAAGAGGTGAAATCCCATCTAAAAGTGAGCTTGAGAGTCTTATGATTTCACGCCATACCCCGGGAGTTCATGAAAAGATAAAAAAGGCTAGAGTTGGAGTTGCAGGTCTTGGAGGATTAGGGTCAAATGCTTCTATTTCATTGGCAAGGATTGGTATAGGCTATCTAAAGCTAGTGGATTTTGATGTGGTTGAGCCTAGCAATTTAAATAGACAACAGTACTTCATAAAGCATTTAGGAATGAATAAAACTGAGGCTATGAAGGAATTAATCTCCCAGATAAATCCCTTTGTAAAAATAGAGACTGAAAATGCTTATATAAATAAAAACAATGTGGAAGGTCTTTTTAATGATGTGGATATTATAGTTGAAGCCTTTGACAATGCTAAATCTAAGGCTGAACTTATTAACGCAGTACTCAAGAAGATGCCTGAAAAGAAAGTGGTAGCAGCTTCAGGAATGGCAGGATATTTTTCAAGTAATACAATAATCACAAAAAAAATAAGGGAAAATTTCTATCTAGTGGGTGATGATGTTTCTGAGGCAAAAACTGGTTGTGGTCTCATGGCTCCTAGAGTTTCAATTGCTGCTAATCATCAGGCAAATATGGTTTTAAGAATAATAATGGGTGAAAAGGATGTGTAGCGGAATGGATAAGTTAATTATTGGTGGAGTAGAGCTTAACAGTAGACTCTTAATAGGTACTGGAAAATTCCCTAACAAAAAAATTATTCCAGATGTAATCAAAGGCTCTGGAGCTAATGTAATTACTATGGCACTTAGAAGAGTAGACCTCAGCTCTAAGGAGGAAAATATCCTAGAGTACATCCCAAGGGATTGTATATTACTTCCTAATACTTCAGGAGCTAGAAATGCCAATGAAGCCATTAGAATAGCAAGACTTGCAAGGGCAATGGGCTGTGGAGATTGGGTTAAGATTGAGGTTATCTCAGATAATAAATACCTTCTACCCGATAACTATGAAACTATAAAGGCAACTGAAACCCTAGCTAAGGAAGGATTTATTGTACTTCCATATATGAGCCCTGACCTAATGGCCGCAAAAAGCTTAGTCAGTGCAGGAGCAGCCGCAGTTATGCCTTTAGGCGCTCCAATAGGTACCAATAAGGGGCTTCAAACAAAGGAATTAATTAGAATATTGATAGAAGAAATAAAGCTTCCTATTATTGTTGATGCAGGAATCGGTAAGCCTTCCCATGCTGCAGAGGCTATGGAAATGGGAGCAGCCGCGGTTTTAGTCAATACTGCAATTGCCACTGCTGGTGATCCCATAAGGATGGGGGAAGCCTTTAATCTAAGTATTAAAGCCGGAAGGATGGCTTATCTTTCAAAGCTTGGGCCAGAAAGAAGCTATGCTGAGGCATCTTCTCCATTGACCGGATTCTTGAATATATAGGGGTGGTATAGAATGTCTTTTTATGATGAGTACCTTAAATTTAAAAATCTTGATTTTATGAGCTTCTTTGAAAAAACAACTAAATCAGATGTGATGAGGGCAATTAATAAAGATCATTTAGATAAATATGATTTTTTAACACTCTTATCCCCTGCAGCTCAAGATGTACTTGAAGAAATGGCACAAAAATCCCATAGGCTTACAATACAAAACTTCGGCAAAACAATGAAGTTATTTACCCCCATGTATATTGCTAACCATTGTGTAAATAAATGCTCCTACTGTGGATTTAATGTTGCTAATGATATAGTTAGAAAACAACTGACCTTAAATGAAATTGAGGATCAATGCAAGTTCATTTCTTCAACGGGTTTAAGACATATTTTAATCCTGACCGGTGAATCAAAACAGAAGACTCCTGTTTCATATATTACTGATGCCATAAAAATTATAAAGAAATATTTTGATTCCATTGCCATAGAAATTTATCCATTAACTGAAGATGAATATAAAGAGGTTATAGCAGCCGGGGCCGATTCCCTTACAGTATATCAAGAGGTATATAACGAAGAAATATATGACAAGGTTCATATTTCTGGTCCTAAGAAAAATTATAGGTTTAGGCTAGATGCACCGGAAAGAGGCTGCATGGCAAAGATGCGTGGTGTAAATATTGGTTCACTTTTGGGACTAGATGATTGGAGGAAGGAAGCATTTTTTACTGGGCTTCACGGGGAGTACCTTCAAAACAAGTATTGCGATACTGAGATTAGCATATCTCCACCAAGGATAAGACCCCATGTTGGAAGTTTTAGTGACATCTATCCAGTAAATGATATAGATTTGGTTCAGATAATGCTTGCCATAAGACTTTTTCTTCCTAGAGCTGGTATAACCATATCTACAAGGGAAGATCAGAATTTTAGAGATAACCTTATTCCCCTAGGAGTTACAAAAATGTCGGCGGGAGTATCTACAGAGGTTGGAGGACATTCTTCTGAGACAAAAAGCGACAGTCAGTTTGAAATCTCCGACAAACGAAGTGTAGAAGAAATACGAAAACTATTATTAACTAAACGATATCAACCAGTATTTAAGGACTGGATGCATATATAATCCATTATGTAAAAATTTTTAAATCATAATTATTATAGAGAGGATGATTAAGTATGAATTATACAACTCAAATGGATGCTGCAAAGAAAGGTATTATAACTAAGGAAATGGAGACAGTAGCTAAAAAAGAAGGATTAGATATAGAATTATTACGTAAAAGGGTTTCCGAAGGAAAGATCGTTATTCCAGCAAATAAAAATCATAAATCCTTAAATCCAGAAGGTGTAGGCGAAGGACTTAGAACAAAAATAAATGTAAACCTTGGTATCTCTAAGGATTGTTGCGATATAGAAAAAGAACTTGAAAAGGTAAGGGGAGCCCTTAAATTTAATGTAGAAGCAATAATGGATTTAAGCTCCTATGGAAAAACAGAAGAATTTAGAACAAGACTTGTTGATATGTCCCCAGCAATGATAGGTACAGTACCTATTTATGATGCCGTAGGATTCTATGATAAAGAGCTTAAGGATATTACAGCTGAGGAGTTTTTAGCAGTAGCAAGAAAGCATGCAGAAAATGGTGTAGACTTTATGACAATCCATGCAGGAATCAATAGAGAAACTGCACAGATTTTCAAAAGAAATAAAAGACTCAACCATATAGTTTCAAGGGGAGGTTCTCTTCTTTACGCATGGATGGAATTGAATAATAAGGAAAATCCATTCTTTGAGTATTATGATCAACTCCTTGATATATGCGAAGAATATGATGTAACCCTTAGCCTCGGAGATGCTTGTCGTCCTGGTAGCATAAATGATTCAACCGATGCAAGTCAAATCCAAGAATTGATTGTTCTTGGTGAGCTAACTAAAAGGGCATGGGAAAGAAATGTTCAGGTTATAATTGAAGGGCCAGGTCATATGGCTATAAATGAAATAACTGCTAATATGGTTATTGAAAAGAAGCTATGTCATGGGGCTCCCTTCTATGTATTGGGCCCTATCGTTACAGATGTAGCTCCGGGTTATGATCATATCACAAGTGCTATCGGTGGAGCCATTGCGGCGGCTAATGGTGCTGATTTCTTATGCTACGTTACCCCGGCAGAGCATTTGAGATTACCTGACCTGGATGACATGAAGGAAGGTATCATTGCTACTAAAATTGCTGCCCATGCCGCTGACATAGCAAAAAACATACCCGGTGCAAAGCAATGGGATTATGAAATGAGTAAAGCAAGACAAGAGCTTGACTGGGAAAAAATGTTTAGTCTTGCTATTGACCCTGAGAAAGCTATTAGATACAGAAAAGAATCTATGCCTGCCCATGAAGATAGCTGTACAATGTGCGGAAAAATGTGTTCGATGAGAAACATGAATAAGGTAATGGAGGGAAAAAATATCAACATTTTGAGAGAGGACGATTAATGTGCTTTATCTCATAACCAATAGAAAAATAATAGGATCTGGTAATTTGTATAGCATAGTTTTAGAGGCACTTAGGGGTGGAACCAAGGCAGTCATACTTCGTGAAAAGGACTTATCCTATGAGGAGCTTCTTCCAATAGCATTTAAACTAAGGAATATAACTAATTCCTTCGGTGCAGAGTTAATTGTTAATGGAAGCTTAAGGGTTTCTGAAATTTCTAATGCCCATTACTTTCATATAGGCATGGAGACTTTTGAAAAACAAAGACCAGATTTAAAGGGAGTATTATTTGGATTATCGGTTCATAGTGTTGAAGAAGCCATTAAAGCACAGCAATATGGAGCTAAGTATATTTTAGCTAGTCATATATTTAAAACTAAATGTAAAAAGGGTCTTGACCCTAAGGGCATTAAATTAATAAAGGATATTAAAACACGGATAAACATACCTGTAATAGCCCTTGGTGGAATTAATGATAGAAATATTCAAGAAGTGATTGAAGCTGGTGCTGACGGAATAGCCGTAATGTCCTATATAATGTCATCCCAGGACCCTTACGCATCTTCTAAAAGACTCACAGATAAGATTAAAGCCATTTGTTAGATTTCAGCCATAAGGTATAGAGCAGCATTTGGGGTCTATTCTATGACCCCAACTTTTTCATATAACTTTTTAACTAACACATATGAACCAACCCTCTATTTTTCTACTACCCCATCCTTATTATTTCCTTGGACTTCATTGATCCTATTGAATATTATATTGTATCCATCGGCTCCATATAAAAGACATCTGTTTACTCTACTGATTGTTGCCGTACTGGCTCCAGTTATTTCCTCTATTTCATGATAGGTTTTATTATCTCTTAAAAGCTTTGCAACTTGTAATCTTTGAGAAATAGCCTGCAATTCCTTTATAGTACAAATATCTTCAAAAAATCTGTAGCATTCTTCTTTATTTTCCAGCTGTAAAATTGCTTCAAAAAGTTCATCTAAAAATTCCGTAGCTAGTTTTGAGTTATATGTCATTTTATTCACCCCTAAAAATTTGTAAAATCAAATATAGAGAATCCCAAGTATCTTAATTTATACATATGGAAATATCCAATGTTCGATATATATATATTATACCAAAATTTTCTCAATTAATAATTTTTGCACTAAAAGAAATAATATATTTAGGCAGGTTCAAAAATAAACTGGTCATCTTACTCGTCCTTTTAATTTTTTTCCCCCACACTCAATCACTTACATATAGTGAATATGTGCGTGACTGAGTACCTAGAAAATAATAAAAATTGCTTCGAAAACTGACTTGCTTTATTTTTTTCATATGCCTTATGTGAAAAATCTTAAAGGTTAAGAGGTGAATATAATGGACAAACATAAAAAAGCAAAGGAAGATGCAGCAAATTTTAGTGCTGAGGAAGCCATGAATCTAATAGATAAGAGCTATAATTCCAATGACTATAATATTATTCCAAAACAAGAAAATGCTTATCTGATGCCTTGGACAATGAAAGGCGGCATAGATATGATAGATTCATCGAAATTTTATGATGATAAAGATATTGAATAAAGGATTAATACCCTCAAAATTAAAGGCCTTTTTAGGCAGCCCGCCATCCTGTTGACAAACCCGAATTTCTTCGTTGTTGCTTCAACCAAGAACCCTTACGTATGTCTGTATACGCTACGGCCTCTTGGTTTCAGCACGCCTCGAACTTCGAATTTCTCAACAGCCTGCCATCTTGTTGACTTTGTCAACAATCTGAGACCTCAAAATGAGAGGTCTTTTTTACTTTTAAATCAAATTCATTCTCTAAAAGGCTAATTAAAGTATTTATAGCTTCTTTTTAATGGGCTTTATCACCTATAGCTGTTTTATCTTGTAACGGTAAAGAAAAAAATTAGTTCTATTATATTATGGTAAAATTTTCATATTTCTATTATAATATAAGTTAATATCTATTACGGCTAACTATATAGATTCCCAAAAGTTAAGCTTAATTTATACATCTCAAAATATCCGATGATTCTAGGGAGTTTTGATGTGTATAAATTAATTGTTTAACTGGAATATCTATACTTTTTATTAGCCTATAAGGGAGGTATCTATGGAAATAAAAGATAAAATGGATAGTCTGTTAAATAATCAAAAAAAAATTATCAAAGACTATGAGGAACTTATCAAAGAACTAAATATTGATAATTCCATCAATGAAAATCTCAAACTTAAAAAAGAAATTGAAGGTCACAAGAAAAAACTGAGGGAAATACAGTCCCATTCTAAAAAAATATCCCAAGAAAATATGAGCTTAAAGGCCGCTTTAACTGATCAAATATTAAATGAAAAAATTAGTATCTTAAATGCCTCTAGAAAAAAAATGGAGCTATATTTTGATAAGAAAACAAATTCAAATCTAAACAAACTACAATCCATAGAGACACAAGCCATTACTAAACTCAATAATATATCTAAAATAATTGACTCCCAGTTAGATAATGATGAAGAAGATATTCTTGCTAATATAAACGAAATTAAGTTGAAAATAAATAATAGAATTCAAGATAAAAAAAATAGACTGAAAGATGAAAAAAATAGTATTATTGATGAACTAAAAAGAGAATATGAGGAACTTAAGAATGAAGGAATCAGTGAAGAAATTATTGAGAAAAAAAGAAAGCATAATGATATAGAAGTAAAGATTGGACTAAACTGGATAAATAAAGCTGGGATAATTCTTCTCTTATTAGCCGTTGGTACAGCAATGAAATATACATATTCAACATGGTTCAATAGTTATATGAAGGGTATATCTGGTTTTATTTTTGGGGCACTTCTTCTAATAGGTGGAGAATTGTTAAACCGAAAGGGTAAAAATACCTTTGCCCTTGGTTTATGCGGTGGAGGTACGGGGGTTTTATATCTTTCAGTTTTTAGCAGCTACTTTATTCTTAAAATATTAAATATGCCTGTTAGTATTTTGATATCGGTTCTCATCACAACCGTATCCTTAGTATTGTCCCAAAGATATGTTTCAATGACCATATGTGGCATTTCCCTTGTTGGGGGTTATCTACCATTTTTTAGCTACGTTCTATTTGAAAACATATTGGGAAATCAGGTCTATATAGCCATGGGATATTTGCTTCTATTAAATCTATTGGTTCTTGCATTATCCTTAAATAAACGGTGGATATACATAAATTATTTGAGCTTTATATTAAATATTCCTTGTCTTGTATATTTATCCTTTGAATCCCCAAGTCAAATAATAAGCATAGGATATGCAATTTTAACATTTGTTATGTATTTAGGGATTACACTTCTTTATCCAATCAGAGAAAAAATCAAACTTAAAATTATTGACGTAATATTGTTAGGACTTAATACCGTAACTAATTGTCTACTTGTCTATGGACTCTTTGATATATCCGGATACCATTCGTATAAAGGTTTCCTTGCATTAATCTATGCCCTCACATATTTGGTGTTTGGGCAAATTATAAGAAAAAATGCCTCACAAGAAAAAAGGACTCTGGCTTTATTCTATATAACTTCCATGACCTTTGCAATACTTATGATACCCTTCCAATTTGGTATTGAATGGTCATCCCTTGGCTGGTTAATAGAAGCAATCTTAATTATAACCTTCGCCTCAAGAGCTAATGAAACCAAAATGGAAATAGCTGGATGGTTTGTTTTTACTTTATGCTTTATTAGCTTTATGATACTAGACTTCTTTCCTTGGATGGAGGTTGAATATTTTGATTTAAGATATACTTTAATGAGCCTAGGTGTCGTTTATGTTCTTGCCTTATATATACGCGAACTCAATCAAAGCGAATTATTCAAATATAGTAATAAAGGAAAATTTCTAACTTACTACAAATACTTCGCTACTATAAATAGTTGGATTTATCTTTTAAGAATAACCTATAGACTTTATGATGGATATATAAATCTGTATAGTTATTATTATACCTTTTATATATTAGTTTCAATGGCCCTAGTAACAATCCTATTCTCTTATGGAATATCTAAGGTAAAACTCATCAAGGATAAGATAATTACTGGTATATCTATTGCCTTATATATTATTGCCGATTTACTATGTATATTCTTAAACATCTTTGCCTATAATCCCATGGAAAACAACGCACAAAAAATTACAGCAATAATAATTCTTATCACTTATAATATTTTTGTTTTCTTTAGTGTGAAGGACCTAATCATAAGACTACTACGAAATAAAGGATTTAGTTTAGATTTTTATCCACTATCCATGGCAATTTATTTCCTAGGAGTTGTTACCTCTTTTCTCATATATCAATTTGATCTGAATAATATCAATCTAATAATAAGTTTATTTTTTATAGCAATGTCATTAATCTATATAATCTATGGTTTCAAGCAAAGATTTATGATGCTAAGAAGATTTGGCCTTGGACTTTCAATATTTGCTACTGGAAAGCTATTTATATTTGATTTATCCTATTTAGATACTACGGGTAGGATTATTGCATACTTCTGTTTCGGCATAATATTAGTAGGAATTTCATTTATATATCAAAAACTCAGAAGTTCTTTAGATAAACAACCTTCACCATAAAGAGTAAAAATACTTGATTCTAATTTATTGGTTAGGGGGTCACACCATGAAAAGAATATTATTCTTAGTCGTTTCTATACTTATGTTATCATCTCTTTCTATAAGTTTTGCAGATGAAAACATAGATAATTGGAGATATCATAAAGAAATCAAACATGAAGATAAGAATTTATATAAATCCTTGTTTTTAGATGAGGAAATCTATAGATACTCGAAAAACAATTTATCGGACATTAGAATTGTGAATGAACAAAATCAGTATCTTCCCTATTATATTTATAATGAATATATTAATAATTCAATAGAATCTCTTATTGAACATACTTCTGAACAAGTCCATTCCCATATGGATACTAAGTATAATAAAAAGTACATAGATTTTAAAGTTATCCCAAATGATGAAAATATTGATATATTGGGAAGTAAGATAATCTTAGATATTAATAAAAATAATTTTTTAAAAAAAGTAGAAATTTATGGTGGCTATGACAATATCAAATGGGACTTTATAAAGGAAGATACTGTGTATAGAATAAATGATCTTGAAAAACTTGATATACAGCTCAATAACATTTTTAAATACACATATTATAGAATTATTTTTCTTGATGATATGGAAAACACTATCATTGACAATTTAAAGCTTATCTATAACCATAAAGAAATTACATATAGGGAATATACAGATGAAAAGAATGCCCATTATGAAATAAAAGTAGATTCTAAAGAAAATAACACTATAATATATTTAAACAATGAAAATAGTCTAAAGCTAAGGGATATATCAATTATAAGTAAGGATGCTTTCAAAAGGAAATACTCTATTTTCTATAGGAATAATAATCAAGAAGAATTTAAACAATTTAGTTCTGGGGAAATTTATCAAATAGATTTAAAAAACTTTAAAGCTACAAAAACAAATATAAACCTAGGAGTATATGAAAATTATCAACCCTATCCTACATCTATAAAAATAGTTATCTACAATAACGATGATGTCCCCATAAATATCGATAATATCAAAACCCGTTATTTAGTGGATAAGATAGTTTTTAAAGGTGATGGGACTAATAGTTATAAAATTTTATTCGGCAATATAGATGCACATAGACCTTACTATGATATAGAAGCCTATAAAGACCATATTGAAAACGAAGACCAGGAGCTTTGTACCCTTCTAAACATAGTAAAACGGGATATTCATGAAAAAAAGACTGATAAGGAAATAAACTACAATCTCATACTCAATATAACCATTGTCGTTATTTCAATTTTATTAGTCTTAATTATTATCAAAAAAATCAAATTTTAAAGACCTCTGATACGGGGGTCTTGATTTTTGCCTAGTTCCTAGATTTTTAATATATCCCTACCGGAAACCCTATTATCTATTTTAATAAAAAATCCAATGCACACTATTGCTATCAAAAGCCCTACTGCTTCTATAAAAAATACTATATCTTTATTAATATATTGATATATGCTACCCCCTATTAGCGGTCCAATTATACCTCCTAAGCCAACAATCAAATGATATAAGCCATATGACCTGCCCCTATTGCTATCTCCAGTTATTTCACTCACTAATGCCCTTTGTGCTGGAACACTCATCATACCTGAAGCAGTTATTAATGTATATAGAATGATAAAGGAATAATAATCTCTTGTAAAGGGTATTGAAAATGTAAATACTGCTTCCAATATCAATCCACCAATCATCAGCTTTTTCCTACCAAAGTTATCGGCCAATTTCCCAAGCTTTGAAGGAAGATACATAGATAATATGCCTCCGGGTATAAACATAAAGCTAATTAAGCTTAAATCCTTAGTAATATGATCCTTTAAATATATTACAAATATAGGCGTAGTTATTCCATTAGCCAAGGCCAAAATACCTATTATTATGAGATACTTAATAAATGTTTTATTGATCAAGACCTTAGCTTTTGTTTCTTTTCTTCCCTCTGTTAGGGTTTCTTTTATATCCTTTGAAGAAAAATAAAGGGCTAGTATGGAGGCAATAAAATATATGGCAAATATTAATTTAAAGGGATTATTGTCACTATGACAAAATAATATTGTGAATCCAATGAAGCTACCTATAAATCCTCCCCTATTGCCTTGTTGAGATATCATACCAAAATTAGTACTTCTATCATTGATATTACTAACATCCGAAACCATTGCATCTAAGCTTATATACATAAATGAAGCTGCTATACTTTGAAATATTCTGGCTATAAATAGAAATACGTAGGTCTCCCCCACTAGAAATAATAATCTAGTGAAGGCATATGTAGCCATACCGATTATGACCCCATTCTTTCTTCCCCTTTTATCTATCCATCTACCAACTAAGGGTCTCATGAAAATGCTAAACAAAGAAAAAACAGAAAAAAGCATACCTATCTCAACTGCATTAGAACCTAGTTTTAATGCATATATAGGTAGTACTAAACCTAAAAAAAAGTTGGGAAGAGATACTAGGTATAAGGGCTTTTTTAACCCTTTTAATCTATCCATAAATTACACCTCCAGCTTTTATAGGTTTAGTATAATATACGAATAGTTATTTTACATCTCACTAAAGTAATGGTTTTGGTCACTATTACTTCTTATATTAAAATCGTCCAGTTTTAAATATAGAAAATATCAACCATAAATACATAACTACAGCAGCAATTAATCCAAGCTTTAAAATCGACAAATTAAATAGATATGCTTCTGTTCCAACACTGGCAGCCATTCCAAAACCTATAATGAGTCCTGCTATAATAATACTTAAGGATAATAAAGCGATACTAAAAGAAACCTTATTGGTTATTTTATCAAACCGTTTTAAAATTTTATTAGTGCTTTCAAGCTCAAAATGCAAAGTATAATCTTCATCCTCGATTTTTTTAAAAAAATTGAGAATAAAATTGGGGAAATCCTTTAAAAGACTACTATAATCCAATATCCCCTCTTGTATATCCTTCTTGATTGTTTTTGGCGAAAATATGTTGAACATAAGTTTCTTAGCAATGGGCTCAGCAACTTCTAATATATTTAACTCTGGGTCAAGTCTTTCAACAACACCTTCCGTAGTCCCTAAAGTTTTTACTAACATGGTAAACTCATTAGGCATTTTTATGTTATATTTAAATGCCAAGTCAAAAATTTTATTAAAAATCTCAGTTAGCTTTATTTCATTTAACGGCAATTCAATATACTCATCCCTTAGACTGTCTATTTCATATTGCAGCTTTTTTATTTCTGAGCGTTTAGTCATTACATTTAACTCCGTTATAGCTTCAACTATAAGCTTACTATTTCTAAAAGCGACTCCTAATAATATCTTTAAAAACTGCTTCCTTCTCTCCCCCTTTAATTTCCCAATCATTCCAAAATCCAAGAATGCAACTTTGTTATCAGGTAAAACCATAATATTTCCTGGATGGGGGTCCCCATGATAGATTCCATCCCGTAATATCTGCTCAAGTATTGATTTTGAAATGGTTCTTGCAATACCCTTAGTATCTATATTTTCTTTTTTTAATAATTCAGCTTTACTTAAGCTAATCCCATCTATATATTCTAGGGTTAATATACATCTGGTTGTATAATCCCAGTAAACCGACGGAATAATAATTTGTCTATCCTTTGATAAATTTGCTTTAAAGGTCTCTGTATTTTCTCCCTCTACTCTAAAATCTAATTCATTCTTTAATATATTCTCAAATTCCTTTACCATAGTAGTAAAATTATATAATTTGCCATACTTTGTATGTGTATCAATAAACCCGGCCAAATCCTTTAGTATTCTCATATCCTCTTCTATCTTTATTTCTATCCTCGGTCTTTGTATCTTTACCACGGCTTGTTTGCCATCCCTTAGTTTTGCTAAATGTACTTGACCTATGGAAGCCGCTGCCAAAGGCTTTTCATCAAAATTAATGAAGATATCTTCTAACTTTTCCCCTAGTTCATACTCAACACATGCTTTAGCTTCTTCAAAGGAAAAGGGTAAAGCATTATCATGAAGTTTTTCTAATTCATTTATAATATCTTCAGATAATATATCTGGTCTGATACTCACTATTTGACCCAATTTTATAAAGGTTGGCCCAAGTTCCTCTAATGCCAATCTGAGCCGCTGGCCAATTGATTGTTGTATATCTTTCTCTTCTTTATTCATTATTTTCTTTTTTATATCTAGGTACTTTAAAATTCCCAGTTGATCTAACAATGTCCCGAAGCCATGTTTTATAAAAACTCTAGCTATTTCTTTATATCTCTTTATATGTTTATATCGATTGATTTTTATCAATTCTTATCACAACCTATTAATAAATAATATCCAATAATTCTCATATATGTCCTAAGAGCATTATAGTACTTTATCTAAGACACTTTGGATTATTATCCTTAATATTATCTTCATTTCGGAAAATTATTATATCATTTAGTATATTAGCATAAAAAAATTTTGATTTTTTGTTTTATATAGTAATTTACTTTGATCATTTCATATTTTTATTAATATAAAGGGCCAATTGGGTTCTATCCCTTAGCTCCAATTTACCTAATATTCTCGTTAAATGATTTTTTACAGTTCCTTCAGTTATAAAAAGCACTTTACCAATCTCCCTATTACTTTTTCCATCGGCTACCAGGTTTGATATTTCTAGCTCCCTTGGAGTTAGATTCTTTATGGATTTTTCAATTTCTCGATTATCATCTATTTCATTATGGTTGCTTATATTATTAAAGGCCCTTACAACCTTTGTGGCTATTTCTGGCTGTAAAAGTACATTCCCTTTATATACCTCTTTTATAGCCTTTATAATCTCATCGGATTTTACATCCTTTAGCATATATCCATCGGCACCATACTTTAAACCTTCAAAAATATATTCATCTTCATTAAAGGTAGTCAATATCAGAATCTTAACCGCCGGAAATTTTTCTTTAATAATTTTAGTGGCTTCAACTCCATTAAGCACAGGCATCCTAATATCCATAAGAATTACATCGGGATTAACCCTACTTAACATATCAATTGCTTCCTCACCATTAACAGCCTCTCCAACAACCTCTATATCCTCACTAAGACTTAATATCATTTTTAAGCCATCCCTTATAAGCCCTTGATCATCCACAATCATAACCCTTATCATACTACTGTCTTAACCTCCTTTAAAGGTATATAAGCATCTATCGAAAATCCTTCATGTATCCTGCTACTAAATGTGACCCTTCCACCTACTAAATCTATCCTTTTCTCAATATTACCAAGGCCATTTCCCATGGCTATTTCTTCTAATCCCACGCCATTATCCTTTATTTTAAACTCTATACCATCATTTTTGTAAAATATATCTATTGAAATTTCTGTGGCTTTTCCATGTCTAATCCCATTAGTCAATCCCTCCTGAACAGTCCTATATATTATATTTTTTATATCTGGAGAAATGTTTTCTATGGATTCTTCTAAAGCAAGTCTTATTTTTATACCTTCATTAATTATAAAATTATCTATTAGTTCATTTATTGATGTCTTCAAACCCTTGGAATGTTCTTCCTCCTTTAGTGCATAAACAGCCCTCCTTAACCCCTCCATGCTGCCCCTGGCTAAGCTTTGACATTTTGATATCATGACTTTAGTTTTTTCAGTATCTTTATCCACTACATTTTCCAAAAAATCTAAATGCATTATAAGTGCCGTAAGAGAATGTCCCAGTGAGTCATGTATTTCAGATGCTACTCTATTTCTTTCCTTGGCTATGGTTAATTCTTCAACCTTTGATGAATATTCTTTGAGCTTATCATAGGCCCGATTAAGCTCATCATTTAGGTTCTGTGCATCAATTCTTCCCTTCCATTCAGCTCTAATATATAGGAATATACAAATACCCATTATATAGAACAATGTGCTTTGCAAAAAATCCAATCCATTTTTTCTCCAATAATCAGCTAAAAATATATGGTATATTACATCATTTGAGTAAATATGTCTACTACCTAAGAAAATGAGAATATGGGTTATCAGAAATATTTTTAGAACTTTTTTATTGAAGAATATTAACATTTCAAAAAGAAGGGCATAAAAATAGAAATCATTATATGTAAACAAAAACCATACTCCAATAATAAATGAAATTAAAAAAGAAATATAATATTTATTATAGTATCTATAGAAAAATTTATATCTAAGATAATCATTTATGATTAAAGCAATAAAAACTCCTATCACACAAAATGCTTTTAAAGACATATATTCAAAACTTAAAAATAAGTTTATACAAATTATACATATTATTACATTCTTAATATAAAAAGCATATCGACTATACTTGTACATTTAAATTCTCCTTTATATAGCTTTACTTTATTATATCAAAATTTCTAGTTGGCTTTTAATTTAGCTTTGATAAATCATAAAAAGGAGTGTCCCAGAATGACGAATTTCTTTGTCATTTAAAATCCTACCGACTTGGCGGGTACATCAGTACTAGCTAAGGGTTAAAATTTCAAAACATCGAACTCGATTCATTCTAAAACACTCCATATCTAATCTCTGGAGATTATCCTTTAGAAATTATCAAACCTAAGATAAAACTTCTTCATATTGCTTTTTTTCCTTTCTATTTCTCAGTAAATCAATAAATGCCTCTAGTCTAGTAAGATATCCTCCTTCTCCAGTCATTTCATCTATAATTAGGGTTAAAACAGGAATATTATTATCAACTTGTATACTTGGCATAAGGCTCATTGCAACGATCTCCGGCATACAGGTAAAGGGCATCAATTGTATCACTCCATCGTATCCCCTTTGAGAATACAATACTGTATTCCCTACGGTTTCCCTGGCATGACCTCCAATACACGTTTTAACATAGGGCTTAGCAGCTTCCCATATTTTTGCTTCCTTTGATAGCCCTAGGCTTCTGTAAAATAGCATATCCGTAATCCACTCCCCTGTTGAAAGGGATTTATGAACCTCTACTCCCATCTTGTTTAACTTTTTACCTATATCTAAATTAGAGAAATCCTCTATGACTGTATATATCTCACCAACTAGTCCTATCTTTAAAACATCTCTATTTCTATCTAATGGTACTTCTTGTATTGCTCCTAAAGCATTATTCAAATGATTTATCATTTCCTTTGAGCCTATACTTGCCTCTAGATTTTTAATAACACCATTATATATATCATCAATTTTATTTTCACTAATTTCATAGGGTCTTATTTCAAGCACCATTTCTTCAAGTTTATTTAATTTTTTCAATATAGTAATTGCATTTTTTAGGCTTTTCCCTATTTTTATAACATTTTTCGTATTAGCTAGTTTACTAATACGGCGAAGAAGCTCGCTTTTATCTCCCTGGGGAGCTTCTATGACAACTATGTCCACATCGTATCCTAGATCCTTTAGTATCTCCCTTTGAACCTCACAATAGTAACCAAATCTACATGGCCCACAGCCCCCGGTTATAACTATTGTATCTGCTCCTTTCTCTATACTCTCTAAATAATTACCCAGAGTAATTTTGAGGGGTAAGCATATCAATTCTGGAGAATATTTTGTTCCAAGTTCTAAAGTTTTTTTACTGCATCTTGGGGGTACTATTGTTTCTACTCCTAAATCATCAAACATTGCTTTAATGGGTATGTACGAATTACCTATATGCGGAAAGGTTATTTTCATGCTTTTTCCTCCATCTAATCATATCTACAAATGCTTCGATCCTAGTATCCACTCCTGCTTCTCCAGTATGTTCATCTATAGTCAACAAAGTAAAGGGCTTGTTGCAGCTCCTTCTTATTTTTCTTTCTACAATATCTGCTATAACAGAATCTAATCCGCATCCAAAGGATGATAAGTAGATAATACCGCAAACTTCATTATCCTCTATAGCATGAAGTGCAGTCCCAAATATTATTCTTCCAAAGCTCCAAAACATCTTCTTATCTAAAGTCTGTGCTTTTTGATTAATAACGTCTTTATCTAAAGTTTCACAAGTTAAAACCGAAAGATTATATCCCCTAAGCTTTTTGATTATATCCATACTTGAATATGGATCATATATATTGTAAGGATGCCCTAGGATTAAAACTTTTTCTTTATTATTCACTTTATTTTCTTGCCTTGTTCTATGATTATTTAGTATATCCATAGGCAAAAGTCCTTCTTTTATCAGTGAATTATATTCATTATATTGTTTAAGGGCCTCTTCAAAGGCTTTTTTTATTTTATTTTTATCCTTAGTAATATACCGCCCTATTTCTATGATAGTTCTATTCAAACTTTCATTAGATTTTCTAAAATCTATATCAGTATCAATAATCTTAGGTAAATCCTTTATATTATACTTTATCATCTCGGGCAGACCACAAAATTTTGGACATATATATTCGTATTTATTAATACTTATTATCCTTGGTATAAAGATAAAATCCACTTTATCCTTTAAATATAAAACATGCCCATGAAATATTTTTACAGGCAAGCAAGCTTCATCAACGGTGCTTTTTACTCCATTATCTATAATTCCCTTATTTGTTTTTTTTGATATTACAACCTGGGCACCTAGGTTCTCAAAAAAGGATATCCATAGACTATGGTACTCATAAAAAAGAAGTGCCCTAGGAATTCCTACTTTTATAGACATAACTTACCTCCATTATTCTACTTAGACTGTTGTTTACTTTACTGACAACATGAATATATTAAAGCTACCACCTATTTATGCTAGTTTTTCATCATCTTGTCTAATCTTAGCATTGCTCCATCGACCGCATTTATCTCCCCACCTAGCTACTAGCTTTCCATCCCTATAAAATTCAACTACCTCACACATATTAGGACAGTTTTCACATTCAAAGCTTTTAACATTGAAGCTACTGTCGGCTACCTCTAATCCTAAAAATTTGGTTTTCCCTGTTTTATCAACTTCATTCTTAGCTAAAAGACATGCCCCAATTGCTCCCATAACCTTGGCAAACTTAGGAACTATAATCTCACACCCAAGCATTTTTTCGAATGCCCTTTTTATTCCTATATTAGCGGCAACTCCTCCCTGAAAAATGACAGGAGCCTTTATCTCCTTCCCTTTCCCAAGATTATTTAGATAGTTCCTTGCCATGGCTTCACAAAGTCCATTAATGATATCCTCTTGATTGTGTCCAAGCTGCTGCTTATGTATCATGTCTGATTCTGCAAACACTGCACATCTACCTGCTATCCGAACTGGAGCCTTAGATTTTAATGCAAGGCTTCCAAAATCCTGTATAGGAATACCTAGTCTTTCCGCTTGTCTATCTAAAAATGATCCTGTCCCCGCTGCACAAACTGTATTCATAGCAAAATCATATACAATTCCATCCCTTAGTAGAATAATTTTTGAATCCTGTCCACCTATTTCAATGATAGTTTTCACATCAGGTATAATATTTAATGCAGCTATACCATGGGCTGTTATTTCATTTTTAGCTATATCAGCCCCCAGCATAGTAGCAGCTAAATATCTTCCGCTACCAGTAGTTCCCAGTCCTAGTATCTGAATATCCTTATCCAATCTTCCCTTCATTTCCTTCAATGCATTTTTCAAAGCTTCTATGGGTTTCCCCTTTGTTCTTATATATAAAGTATCCATTATATTTTTATTTTGGTCCATAGCAACAATATTTGTGCTGACCGAACCCACATCAACGCCAAGATAACACTCTTTCATCTTTGCTACCCTCCATTTTATTTATATCATTAGCTTTAAGCACATTCAAAAAATAAACTAGTCATCTTACTCGTCCTTTTGATTCTTCTCCCCCATATTCGATTACTTACATACAGTGAGTATGCATGTGACTGAGTACCTAGAAAATAATCAAAATCACTTCCCAACTTGACTTGTTTATTTTTTCATATGCCTTATATTATTGACAAAAATACAAAAATTAATCATCCTCTACTTTTTTAATGGTACAAAATGCATTCCCTCATCATCTTTCCATTCAGCATAGAATACTTCCTTGGCATCACTAAAGCCTTGTTGATTCAATTGATTTTGCAACCATTTTTTGTCGAATCCAGAATCCATAACATTATCCCATAGAATTTTTCCATCACTAATTAATGTAACCGGTAAGCATACGGGTTTTTCAGCCAAATTTAAATCATCGGCTGTAGGCTGAGTATATTTAAAATTTTTGAGAACACTTAGTTTCCCATTTGCCTCTAATAAAGCATATTCTACCTCACGTACAGAAAATACATCCTTCTGCCTAAGTAGGTTTTCCAGTTCATTAATATCTATCTTATTCTTCTTTAGCTCCTTTCTATCGATCATGCCATGACGTATGACTATGGAAGGATTTCCTTCTAAAAATCCCCTGAGGCTTAAAAACTTTTGTGAAAGTAATTCAACCAAAAGCATTAATACCGCCCATAGGGATAGCGTGCCTAGGATATAGGTTATCCCAATATCCCTATCATATATTGCATTGCCTAATAATTCCCCCAGTACAATTGCAGAAATAAAGTCGAATGGAGTAATCTGGCTGAGCTGTCTTCGTCCAATAACTTTGGTAATAAGGAACAGTGCCATGAATCCTAAAATCAATTCCCCAGCTGTATTCATAAACCTCATATTTGCCAATATCTCCTTCTTTAAACCCATATTATTCATAGAATGTTTGAAAAAGTGCAAGTAGTTTTGATTTCTAAGAGGTTTATCAAGTTCGAAGGCATACCTAGACGGTACGTTGAGAATTTGATGGATGTCTTAGAAACAAAAGGACGTAGCAGAGTTTTAAATTTTCTATGAATAATATGGGTTGAAATATCATTTTTTTTCTTTAAAAGTCACAATATGTAATCCTTCATCACATTTCCATTCAGCAAAAAAAACCTGATTTATATCATCTATACCATTATTCCTCAGCTCATTTTGAAGCCACTCTTCATCAAGTCCACAAGTCTTAAGATTATCCTCCATGATTTCTGTATCTAATATAAATGCTACGGGTAAATAAGCTGTTTTATTAGGTAGATTCAACTCAGCCTTAGTTGGTGTATCATATTTAGGCTTTTTTAATATGCTTAATGACCCATTGGGTTCTAAGATGGCATATTGCACTTCTCTCACGGAAAATATATCCCTTCCCCTTAATAAACTCATAAGTTCATTTATATCTAGTCTTTCCTTCTTAAGTTCTTCAAAATCAATTTGACCATCTCTAATTAAAATCGAGGGACTACCTTCAAAAAACTTTCTAGTTTTTCTAAATTTTTGAGTAACTATTTCGATCATATATATTAAAAATGTCCATAAAAATACGGCATATAAAATCATAAATAGATTTATGTCTTTATCATAAATTGCATTACCTAATAATTCTCCTAATACCAGGGCAGAAATAAAATCAAAGGGTGTCACCTGGCTTATCTGAGTCTTTCCTAAAATCTTAGTGATTAATAAAAGAGCAAAGAAACCTAAGATTAATTCATGGGTCAAATTCCAAAAAAATGATAGCTCCAATAATTTCATCCTTTCACTAAAAGAAATAATACATAGGGTGATTATGGGATTTGCTCACTTAATATATTATTTCTAAATTTAGTAAGATATATAGCAAAAAAATTAAATTGAATTTAGAAATGAAAAATACTATACTTATAGAGACAAATTCAAAACTAGGAGGATTAATAATGAAAAACAACACAAAAAAACTGGTATTGATGGCAATGTTTATAGCCCTTAGTTTTATTGGAGCCTATATCAAGATCCCTAGCCCAGTAGGAAGTATAGCTTTTGATTCTATGGCTGGATATCTAGCAGGGCTTGTTTTTGGTGGAGGTTTGGGTGGCGTAGTTGGATTCTTAGGTCATATTTTAACTTCTGCAAATACAGGTTTCCCACTTTCACTTCCAGTTCATTTAATAGTAGCATTTATGATGTTTATATCCGTTTATTTGTATGGACTTACGTATGAAAAAATCAATGTATTTGTAGCAGCATTCCTTGGAATATTAGTAAACGGTGTTGTATCTCCACTTGCATTGCTTTTATTTCCTCAGTTTGGTTGGCCATTTTTCCTTGGTATAACTCCATTTTTATTAATAGCAAGTACTTTAAACGTAATTCTTTCAATTGTAGTATATATACCACTGAAGAATAGATTAAAGGATCTCAAAAATGAGATATAGCCATAGAGATGTAGATTTTATAAAGCTGAATCAAGATCAGTATTTGACCATAGCATGTGATTCATGTGGTGCTATAGGCTTAAAAGAAAATGATATTGTAAGGGTTCCATATAGTATCACAGGAAAATATACTGCTAGGGTTTGTCTTATGGAAATTATATCTATAGGAGCTAAGCCCGTGGGTCTCACAGTAAATATATGTAACGAACCTACACCAACCGGTAATGAAATCATAGGGGGCATTGAAGATGAGCTGTCGGAGGCGGGTCTTGATATCCCCCTTACAATAAGCACTGAAAAGAATATGCCAACTACCATGACAGCCCTTGGTATAACAGCTATTGGACTTATAAATAAAAATGATATTTTACTCAAAGACATATCAAGGGGAGATTATGTCTATTCCATAGGGATTCCCAGCATTGGAAATGAAGTTTTAGAAAATCAGGAATTAATATGTAATATAAAAATCCTAAATAATATTTTAGCTGAAAAGGGTATAAAAGAGGTTATCCCAGTCGGCTCAGCTGGAATAATGGGAGAGATCGATAAACTTTGTAGACAATACTGTGTAGAAATTCAACCTTTAAATGATTTACACATAGATATTTACAAGTCTGCAGGCCCATGTACTGTCATAATAATTATAAGTAAAAATAAATTAAATGATGCTTTTGAGGCCCCTATTAATCTGATAGGAAGGATACTTTAGGATACTTCCAAGGGCAATATGAAATCCTTCTTTATTTTACATTTGAATTCTTACATTTTTATTACATTAACTTAAGTGAGCAAATTGCATAATTACCTTCTGCAAAAACTATCTACTATATATAGTTAAAAAACCTTAAGAACTATAACATATATATTATGCAATTCTGCCAAGTAAGAGTTATGAAATTTCCTCAAGTAAAAAGGTATTAATTTGGCTTGATAGAATATATTATACATACAAATATATTTAACCCAAATTATTCATAGAAAATTCAAGATTTTACTTCTTGTTTCTAGAATATTCATTAAGTTCTGTATGCACCGTTGGACTATGGGATCAGACCCCATAAAAGCCTTAGAAATCAAAATCCCCATAAATTTTTTGAGACTTTCCATGAATGATACGGGTTATATTAGGAGGTAACCATGTACGATTCTTTTTGGAATTATTTTAAAAAAAGCTTCAAGCTCATTTTTCAAAAACCTATACTATTTGTTCCAACACTAATAAGCCTTGCACTCTCCATAGTGTTTACCCTAGGCATTATAGCAAGCATTGGAGTACCGGACTCAATAGTTTCCTTAAATATTGGTATGATATCGTTAATCCTTTTAGGTGTACTCATAATGATTGTGCTTGAATTATTTATTTCTGCTGGTAATTTTAATATGATAAAACAAGCAGTTGATATTAATGAAGTAAGTATGGATGATTTCTGGGTAGGAGCTAAAAAATATACTGGAAGAATATTTTTAGGAGGGCTTATATTTTCTGGTATATTACTTCTAGTACTTCTTATAATTGTTGTACCGGTCATATTGACTAAAAGCTCTGGTTTAACTATCACATTACTCATATTGTTTAGTATTCCTGTAATTATATTTATCCTATTTATAAGTCTTTGGGAAACAATCTTAGTTTACGAAGACTGTAATATTATTAAATCCTTTAAGCTAAGCTTCTCCTTTGTAAAAAAACATTTTGGTCTTGTTTTTGTAATAAACCTATTACAAGCCATATTCACGAATGATAAAAATTCTCATAAAAATGGTGATAATGGCGCTTCAATTAATCTACCCTTCCATAGTAAACATGGAGGAAAAACTTATAATCTACATGTTTTTGGAAAGTACATACCATTTTCCATTGGAACAATTGGAGTTATTTCTATACTTATCACTATTATAAAAGCGTTCTTGTCCCTTTATTTTGAAGTAATATTCTTTGTAATATATCATGATCGAAGGAAAAGTATATTTAATGATGGTAATGGATTTAATGATTTAGAAGCTGATTAAAATGATGAATAAGTTTTGAGCTACTAAAATAGCGGCTCAAAACTTATTTATTTTACGTATTTCAATTTTATTTCTTTTTACTCAAACTTTAACCAACTTCACACCTATCATAAAGAAGACCATACCCATTCCAAGTAATATCACAGATGGCATAATAGCAGCTTCAAAACCATATCCTGCCACTGCTATTTTCTCCATACCTTCAACTGCCCACTTTTGAGGAACAAAATTTGCAATGGTTAGTAATACCTTTGAGTTTATTATATCTAGGGGCCACATACATCCACCTAGCATTGCAGTACTAGTAAGAACTACTGGAGTAATAGCTGATAGCTGAGAATATGTCTTTACAATCCCTGAGAGCAATAGCCCTAAGGCGGTTATGGTGAATACAAAGGTTCCTGCTATCATGATAATTCCTAATATACTCGAACCCCAATCTATATTAAATAAATATTTACCTCCAAGTATTAATACGCTAAGCTGGATAACTCCTATTATATAGGCCGCCACCATACTCCCACCTAATAATGAAAACTTTGATATGGGAGAAATCAACATCCTCTGCCATATATTATATTGTCTATCATTAAGTATAGTCCCTATGCTAAATACCGCTGTATAAGTAGAGAAAAATATAGCAAAGCCTATCATCATATGCTTTAGATGATTATAGCTCCTAGTACCTTCCACATTGATCATTTGTTTTTTTACATCTACGGGCTTTTTATATTTCCAACTTTCTTTGGCCTTTGAATAAATCCTAGAGACCATTTCTTCCCTATGGATATTTTTTGAACTGCTAATATAATTCGCTGTAACCTCAGATATTTTGATGTTTGTTATCATCTTATTTGAAATATTTGACATTATATTTTCTAATGTAAAGATGTAGCGATCTTCCTTTATCTTTAAAATCTCAATACCCGGTGCATTACCCATATCTATGTTTTTACTAAAATCACTATTTAAAATGAACGCCGTTAAAGCTTCGCCCTCGTCTACAAGCTTTATAGCCGTGTTATAGTCACTCATTTCATATTGGAAGGTGGAGTTTGTTTTTAATTCATCTATAAATAGTTGTGAGTATTTACCTTGATCTTCATTGATTACTAAAACCCTTGGCTTATAGCTATCAACATCAGAAGCTCCAAAAATTGCTGTTAGACCTAATGCCATAGCAGTTAGCAGTAATATAGGTAAATAATCATCCCTAAGCCTTAAAAATCTTAGCTTAATTATACTAAACATATTTTGCTCCATCCTTCCATTTCAAAATATATACTGCCATAGAATTAAACACTATTCCTAATCCTAAAAGAACCAACAAATATATCTTTACTTCTCCTATACCATATCCCATCATTGACTTTAAATAGGACTTTAACGCAATACCATTTATTGATAGAATACTTAGTTTTTGCATGAATTTGGGTAGCATTTCAAAGGGTACAAAGCTTCCTCCAATCAAGGCCATTACCTGAATTACTATATTATCGAAAACCATGGACATTTTATAGTTTCCAGCTTTAAGGGTAGCGGCAGCAATCATTGTTCCAAGTCCTGCTACAGCAAACATAGTACATAGACTTATTATGACTACTAACCCTAAATTACCCCAGTTTACTTTAAAAAGAAGACTTGAATAAAATATCATAATAGTCATTTGTAGTAGGGAGAAAATAAATACCATAAAAAATTTTCCCGCTGCAATCTTCCACTTTGAAGTGCCAGCAATAATCATTCTTTGATAAGTTATATTGTCCTTTTCCTCTAACAATGTTCTACTTCCATATCCAGCTGCAAATAGCATGAACATAGTTGCCATAGCTGCTGCATAATAATCAAAGCTTGAAATTGACTTTTTACCCTCAAGCTGTATATAACCAATATTTGCTCCTATATCTTCTATACTTTTTTCTATTTCCTTAACTATAATTCCCATATCTTCAAATACAGTTTTTTCTATGCCTTCCTCAAGTGCAGTTTCCAAGAAAACATTTTTACCAATTATTATTGAAGATATTTTATCAGTAAATCCAGACATAACTCCTTCAACCACTTGTAGTCCCATAGCATATTCCGGGTTTCCAATCACATTAATACTAACTTTATTCCTAAAAGGAGTAATGAAGTTAATAGTCATATCATAGACAAAATTTTCAGGTAGAATAACTACCCCTGCTATTTTTTTATTCTTTAATAGCTTCATTGCCGTTTCTTCATCTTCAACTCTATAGTCAATTATTTTTTTGAGTTTATTGTTGCCTAGAAATTTATCAAAAAATAATTCCTCAATATTTAATTCCTTAGCCGCCTTAATAAGATCATTACTTTCATTGTAATTTAAATTTTCACCAATTAGACCATTGGTCAAGCTATTGTTAATATTATCTATATCTTTATCCATATCATATTTTTTAACTATAGCTAAATGAAATTTTGAGATATTCCCTTCATTCATATCCATAAATGAACCACCTAATGCGAAGCTCAATATGGTAGAAAGAATTATTGGCATAAATATCATAATGGCCAAAGCCTTTCTATCGCTAAGGATTATTTTCAAGTCCTTCCTTAACATATCCATTATCCTCATATATATCTTCCCCCTAATCCCTAAGCGCTCTACCAGTTAGGTGTAAAAACACTTCTTCAAGGTTAGGTTTTTTGACATCTATTGAAAGTATATTGCTATGGGTTTCACTAACCTTATTAATAATATCCTTAAAAACGTCATGTCCATTATGGATCGTAATTTCTATCTCATTATCTATTGATTCAACCTTATCAATATAGTCTATATCCTTTATATTTCTGATAAGATTATCTGTTATCTTATCAAATCTTAAGTTAATTCTTTTATCACCCTTTATAATATCTATAAGCTCATCCTTAGTTCCACATTCAATGATCTTACCCTTATCCATGATACTTATCCTGCTGCATAAATACTCTACCTCATCCATGTAATGGCTGGTATAAATAATAGTCATTCCTTCTTTATTAAGCTCAAGAACAGTATCTAGTATATGATTTCTTGACTGTGGATCTATTCCAACTGTAGGCTCATCCATTATAAGCAGCTCAGGCCCATGTAAAAGAGCAGCACCTATATTTATTCTCCTCTTCATACCCCCAGAATACTTTTCAACCTTATCCTTGAGCCTATCCTTTATACCTATAATTTCAGCTACTTCTTCAATCCTTTTTTTCAGCCCTTTCCCCTTTAGACCATATACATTTCCAAAAAATCTTAGATTTTCATAGCCCGTTAAGGTTGGATACAAGGCTATTTCTTGAGGCACAACTCCAAGACTTTTTTGCAAAGGCTTATGATCCTCTAGTATACTCTTTCCCTTATATACTATATCTCCGTTGCTTGGCTCCATAAGAGTAGATATCATCGATATAGTTGTAGATTTTCCAGCACCATTTGGGCCTAGAAGCCCAAACACATCACCCTTATTAACTTCAAAGCTTATTCCATCCACTGCCTTTGTATTTTTGAAATTCTTCTGTAAATCAATAACCTTAAGCAAAGCCATAGCCATACCTCCTATTCATTCTTATCAAAAATATTTTCAAACATAAATGGTATACCTTGTTCTATTTCCTCTGGATCAAGGGTGTTTTCCTTTGTAAACTCTGGAAATTCAAATTTTTGCTCGCTTTCAATATCCCATCGATTAATTTCAAGCCCATACTTAAACCCATTTATATTATAAAAATCACTTCCTATAAATTTTAAATCAAACTTTATTTCTTCCTTTACTATATATCCGTCTATATCTATATAAGCTACATATGATAGATTATCAATTTTACTTTTCTTTAATCCTTCTTTAAAATCATTTAATAGCTTAGATACATCAGATATTTTATGCTTTTTGCGACCCTTGTTTATATATTCTTCTATAGTTTCCTTAAGAAGCTCGTCCTTCAGTAAAATATCGGTAGATTCACTTAAAAGGTTTTTAAACTGTTCTCCCGTTAGATTCACAGTATACTTTCTAACCTTTACCTCTCCATTAGGAGTAGTCATAAAGCTATCTTTGCTTACAAAAACATCATCACTTTTTATAGTAGTAAGCCACTTGTTCCTAATATCCTCAATAGTTTTCTTAGAGATATATTCATTTTTCCCATCTACATCCTTTGAATAATTATCTGTAAATTCTTCACTTAGCACTAAATACTTTCCTATTATGGGCATTCGAATAAATCTCTTCTCTCCATCATCATAAAAGGTTGTATCAAAGCCTATGCCCCCAAAATTATAATAGTTTCTTGCTATGGTTTTATCGGCTTCATTATCATAGATTAGATTTAATTGTGATTCAAAGCTTTTAAAATAGTTTATATCCTTTATTTCTTCACTGGATAACCCTTCGGTATCAAAGTCCATATTCATTTTCATATCCATTGACTGCTGGCCCTTTTCGATCTCCCTCGTCTTTTTAATAGACTGTATATAATCTTCAAAATCATTCCTTTGACAGCCTATTAACGACACTATTAATATACTCACCGATATTATTAACAATATTCTTTTCAATCTAATTCCTCCATCCTCTTCATTCTTTGTCCTAATTATATTGTATAAAAAAAGAGATACTTATTCTTGTATCCCTTTTCACCTATTTCTTTATAAACCCATGACTTTTTGCACATGTTTTTTATATTATATATTCTTTATAGATCATTTCTTACTGCAAATATAGCAAGCTGTGTTCTATCTCTTAATTCAAGCTTATTTAATATTTTAGTTATATGGTTCTTAACTGTTCCTTCACTAAGATATAAGTCCTTTGATATTTCCTTATTATTCTTTCCTTCTCCAACTAATCTACATATATCCTTTTCCCTAGGCGTTAAAATTTCTGCTCTACTGTCCTTCGTTCTAATTCCATTGCCCTTTGCCATCTCAGAAAATTTGCTTATAACCTTTGATGCTACCTCTGGTTGTATTAAGGCTCCTCCATTGTACACTGTTCTAACGGCATTAGCTATCTCCCTAGGAGTTGCATCCTTTAATATATATCCCGATGCTCCATTCTTAAGCGCTTCATATATATATTCATCATCATTGAAGGTTGTAAGTACTATGACCTTAACATCTGGAAAATCTTGTTTTATGAGCCCTGTGGCTTTAGCTCCATTCATCTCGGGCATTTTGATATCCATAAGGACTATGTTGGGTTTATTCCATTTACAAAGCTCGTATGCTCTCTTCCCATTATTTGCAATCCCACAGATATTTATATCATCTTCCTTCCCCAATATCATTTTAAGCCCTTCTGTTAATATTTCTTGATCATCTACAAGAAGTACATTTATCATTTCCTCACTCCCAACACCTAGCTTCTATTTTGGTAAATATCCCTTAACGATAAATCCATTCTTTGACTCAAATTCAACTTTTCCATTTAAGCTACCTATTCTTTCCTTCATACCCCTTAATCCATAGCCTTCTTTTATACTTTCTGTTCCAATACCATTATCCTTTATATAGAATTCAATATATTTGTTATATCTAATTTCTACTTTTACCTTAGTCGCTTTTCCGTGTCTTACAGAATTAGTTAAAGCTTCTTGAACAATTCTATATAATGTTGTATCTATATCACGGTTTGTACTTACATGTTCTCCAATGATTTTGAATTCTATCTCTATACCTGCTGCAATAGAAAATTCATCTATCAATTCTCCTATTGAATTTGTTTTCCCTATTGTTTCTTCTACTCTAAGAGTTTCAACTACTCTTCTTATACTTAACAAGCCATCTCGTGCCATCCTTTTGGCACTATTAAGCAATTCCTTAGATTTATCCATATCTTCATCCATCATATGGGTAGCCATTTCCATTTGCATTATTAGGGCTGTCATATTATGTCCAAGGGTATCATGTATATCCCTCGCTATACGGTTTCTTTCCTCTATTACTGCTAGGGCTTCTATTTTTTCTGAGTACTCCCTTAGCTTTTTATGGGTACTTAATAGCTCACTATATAATATATCCTTTTTTTCTTTTTCTTCCTTATTATATTGTGCAAAATTCACTATAACTAATATCAAAGCATTTACAAGTATAAAGAATGCTATTTGAGATAAATTTGCAAGATTGTTATCGTAGGATATTAATAATATATACTTTACTAGTGATACTCCAACAGTTATTATACTAATTACCAAGCTTTTATCTCTTTTAAGGGTTAAGGAAACCTCTAATAGTATGACAATATAAAAGGAATGAAAAAAGTAATTTATAAGAAATCTAGAATTATGCTCCAAAAGAAATACTAATAATATATCTATTAGAAATGAGATGCTTAATAATAGTTCCTTTTTATAAAAAAGCTTTCTAAGGATACCTAAGATTATATATATGACAAATATTCCGGTAAGTCTATACAGCCTAATTCCAGAAACATTTTCAAAGTAAACTGCCATATAGAAAATTGGCATTAGAAAGACTATTTTAATTAAGCTAAGTAATCCTTTTTTTCCAAAGTTCATTTTTATTACTCCTTCAAAGTATACTATATATAGAGAAATTCTAGTTTTCTAATAGAATTCCTCTATATAAACCTTAGATTATTGAAGAAGTCCTTTTTGATAATCCTATTCGGCATATTGTATATTGACTAAAACTAATTAAAGGGATTGTCTTTTGAGACAACCCCTTTAATAATAACTAACTATATTCATCTTAATAAATATTTGTTCAAATATTTTTTGCCATTAAATATTACTCTTGTCCATTTTCAATATTAATTGAATCTGAAGTATCCTCGAGACGCGGCTCTTGTTCTGCCTTCATTAATTCCATATAATTTATTGAATTATCTGATGTCGTCTTTGGAAATTTAATATATATATCTTTATTTATATTAGTAATTTTAGAATCAAATTCAATATTTATATCCATAGTAGGAATTGTTTCTTGTTCTACTAAAATGTCTTCACCTTCATTAGAATAATCATTAAAAGCTTCAGCATCAAATGCTATATTTATATTTCCTGAAGTGTTTACTATATATCCTTTTTTATTAATTTTTAGTTGTATAACTATTCCTTTCTCTCCTATAATCTGAATATCTTTAAAGGACTCAAACACCTCATCAATATTTTTTAATAATTCTTCTTTTTCTTCCTTTGATATACCTTCATTAAATAATTCACTATAGCCTTTTAGTTCTTCCAGTTCCTCCGGATTTGCTGAATCAATATTCCCTATGCTCTCTTCAATATAAGTAAAATATTCATGTAAAAGCTCTTTAGATGAATCACTTTCTATGAGTGCATAGGCAACTTGTTTAATAAATCTCTTAAAGGTTTTATCATCTATCTTAAGCTCATATACTTTAACTGACGCTCCGTCTACCCTATCTATACCTTTGTATTTTATAATTTTTTCATCAAAATCAAGATCTTTAGCAAACTCCTTTAAAAATTCATTGAATTTTTTCTTGAATTCATTATTAAATTTTACTAAATCCCTTAATTGACTCATATCTATATTTTCTTCTTGGCTTCGTTCTTCATTTACTTCTTGCATTAACTCTTCAAAATCTAGAACTAAATATTCTTTTTCCATATCTTCTTCCGGCATAGACATCATCAAAATCGGCGGTAATTTTATTATTTCTTTTAACTTAAAATTATCAATTGAAGTATCTGCATCTACCCATACTGAGGTATTTGTTATCATCCCACCTAAATCAATGTTTAAATCTACTTGTCCTTTAATTTTCTCTTTATCTTGCTGAGTTTTTTGATTAATAGTAATACTAGAATTATTAACTAGACTGAGCATTTGAGAGGCTTCTTGTAGTTCTTCCTCTGATGCTCCAATGAGGTCCATACTCATCTTTAATTCTGTACTGCTTTCCATTGATTTTATTTCATTATTTTTTTGAAGACTATCCATCACCCTTAATTCATTAAAATCACAGCCCGTAAAAATAGCAGATAGAAGTGATAGCATAACAATAAATACAGTAAATCTTATAGTTTTTTTCATAAAATGCCTCCTCAATTAGAATTAACGGCAACTCAAATCTCCCAGTTATTTAGAAAAACAACTCAATAGCTTCTCTAAGACAAGTTTGCCCTTATAAATTTTCTATAATATATCTTACCAAATTTACTTATAAATCTTTGTCGAAATTTGTCTTAATTTGTTTATTTATTTTTTCATTCTATCAAATTAGGAAAAAAGTCCTATAAGCAAATTTAAAAACTCCTATACTAATTTTTCAATTTATCCATAGCTGGAAGTATATCAAGTATCTCAAAGGCTATCTGTATCTTGAGTCTTTGATCATAATTATTTAAATCTACATTTAATAGATTCATTATTCTCTTTAACCTATAGCTAAGGGTATTCCCATGAATATGAAGATAATCCTTAGTATAGGTCCAGTTTCCGTTACTCTTTATATAAATTTTGAGTGTATTAAGATATTCATCCCTTGTATTTTTTTGATAGTCTAAGAGAGCCCCAAGGGTTTTTGAAATAAAATACTCAAGATCCTTTTTATCATTGTTTAAAAGTATTTTCTTTACATGTAGGTCATCATAAAATATATATAAGCTTTCTCCTGCCATGTTCCTAGTCATCCTCACAGCTTGTATGGCATTATAGTAGGAGGTTTTAAAGCTTTTGAGACCACTAATTTCGTCGCTAACTCCTGCTCTAACCTTCTTTTTTCCGTACCTGCTAAAAAAGCTCACATTATTTTCCGTCACAATATCCTTTAAAAAAACCTCTATCTTATCTCTGTTATTGCCATTACTAAATTGAAGTACAACAATAATTCTATTGCCCTTAATTAAAGTTATAGGATTTGAAAAAATTTTATTTATCTTCTGGCTAACGGAATTATAATAATACTCTATATATTTTTTTAGTTCCTTTTCATAATTTTCTTGGTCATTAACTTCCTTATCCCTTTCGACCTCAATTACTATTATTCGATGCTTCTTATCAAACCGAAATCCATAGTTTTTGGCACATTTGATTATATAATCCTTGTTCTGATTAGTAATAAGACTCTCAAGAAAATCTCCTTTAAGGGCTTGTTCCATATTGCTAAGCTCACTTATCTTTAACATCTCAAGGGCAAGTATAGTCACACTTCTTTCTACTGTAATATTATCGAGTTCTGGATAATGGTCATTGTCTGATACAACACAAAGCCACCCCAATGTGTCCTTATTGACCATTATGGGAGAGAAATAAAAATACAAGTCCTTCTCCCCATAAAAATACTTTGATCTTTCACTTTCTCTTAAATACCTTGTAAAATTATAATCTATTGATTTGATGGTATCAAAACTAGAATAGTAGTTGAAAATATAATTATTTATATTATAAAACAAATCAATTATAAATACGTCTCTTTTTAGTAATGTTGATACCTCAAGAAGAATATCTTCAATTGTGCATCCATTTAATACCATTTCCGTGAATCTACTGTGGAGCCCTGTAGAATATCTATACTTGTTTCTTTCAGACTCCAACATCTTATTATATTTTTCAAGTTCAATATTATTTCTTAATTGTCTTTCATAGTTTTGGGCATTGATTATAGCTATAGTCGCTTGTATAGATATTGCTTCAAGCAGTGATACATCATCTTCCGTAAGGGAAGCATGATTTTCAAAATTATCTATAACTATTACACCTATGCATTCTTCCCTATAGATCAATGGACAGCATATGGATTCTAGAAGATTACTTGATTTTTTTTTCAGGGACTTTTCTAGTATTTTTATATTTTCATCTCTCATCGTCCCCATAGCTTCTTTTGTTTCCTTAAAATTACTGAAAAATAGGGGTTTTTGTTTCAGAAAAGCGATTCCTGTCATGGATTCTCCAGGATAAAGCTTAGCCTTAGTAATACTATGATCAAAGCCTTTAAATGCTCTTATTTCGAGGAAGCCTGTATCCTTATTGTACAGAAAAATAACTCCAGTATCTCCTCCCTTTATTAATTCAAGGGATTTCTCCAAAAGGAAATCCAATACATAGTCCATATCCCGAGTAGAATTAAGTATCTTACTAGCTTGAAAAAGCTCTTCAAGTCTTTTAACTTTATTCTCTAACATATCCATTATCTTTTTTCCACCTTTAACCCAATGTATTTACTTGAGCAAATTGTATAATTCCTTTCTTTAAAAACCATCTACTACATGTAGTTTTAAAATCCTCAAGGCTATACCATATATATTATGCAACTTAGTCAAGTAAAAATCATGCCATTTCATCACTTAATTATGATTGTATAAGAATACACCAAATTTGTCTATGAAATTTTGTTGCTTGCAACATAGAAAAAAGTAATTATAGCTGATACAATATTTAGAATATACAATTTATTAAATAAACTTAATAAATCAAGGAGGTTATAAAATGAGTTTATTAATGGCATTTTCTGTTGTACTGGTAGTATTAGCCATAGGCGATATTATATCTACCAAAACCAAGGCATTTATTCCATCTGTATTTGTTGCTGCACTATTATTCTTATTTGGATTTTGGACTTTCTTCCCTCCAGATATCATAGATCTTGCAGGCTTCCAAAAACCAATCATTTATTTGTCCATGTACTTATTAGTAACTCATATGGGTACTTTATTAACGGTTAAGGAATTAATTAGCCAATGGAGAACCATTACTATTGCACTACTAGGTATCATAGGTATTTGTGCCCTTACACTTACCCTTGGTAGAGTGCTTTTTGGCTGGGAAACTGCTGTAATAGCTACTCCACCATTAACAGGGGGCATCGTAGCTGCAATAATAATGTCAGAGGCTGCTACTAAAATAGGTATGGAGGATCTAGCAGTATTAGCTATTGTCACTTATGTAATGCAGGGCTTTGTTGGTTACCCACTAACGGCATTCATGCTAAAAAAAGAAGGTAATAGACTTTTAAAGGGCTTTAGATCCGGTGAACTTAAAGCTGCTGAAGAAACCGCAGCCAGTATAGAGTCTGATAATACAAAGGAAAAGAAAAAACTTATACCTGCTGTACCTAAAAATTATCTAACCACCTATGTCATTCTTGCAAAGTTAGGTATAACTGCATTGGCAGCTGTACAATTTGCAAATTTGATTAAACCGGTATTAGATATATCGCCATTTGTTATGTGTCTATTTTTTGGTGTAATTGCTCAAGAACTTGGCTTTGTAGAGCAAAGACCCCTTAATCTATCAAATTCATTTGGTTTCCTTATTACAGGACTAATGGCATTCATATTTGCTGGTCTTGCTAAAGCCACACCTTCAATGCTTTCTAAGATAGCTCTTCCCCTTGCGGGAATTATTATTCTAGGTGTTTCTGGAATGGCTATTCTTTCAATGCTAGGTGGTAAAAAATTAGGATATTCTAAGGAAATGTCCTTTGCAATAGCACTTACAGCACTTTATGGATTCCCCCCAAACTACATTCTTACTGAAGAAGCATCCAAATCCCTCGCTGAAACCGATGAGGAGAAAGAATTTCTTATGGATGAAATGCTTCCTAAAATGCTTGTTGGAGGGTTTACCACAGTTACAATTGTATCTGTAATAATTGCAGGTATATTTACTAAACTATTATAAAATTTTAAAATAGGCTGAGCTACAGGGCATATTCAAAAAAGTATTTCTTTAGTTTAGCATTGGGGTGTATAGCAATGGATTAAATTCCTCCTTGCCATACACCCTATTCTAATTAGAATTGGAGGTCTGTATTATGAAGACAAATTTGAATAGGATAAAAAGGGATATAGAGGAGCTTTCGAAATTTAATGCCACTCCGGGTCAAGGACTCACAAGATTTTCACTCACCCCTGAGGATAGGGGCGCACGGGAATATATAAGAAACGAACTTTTAAACCTAGGCCTTGAGGTTTATGAAGATTCTGCGGGCAGTATATTTGGTAGAAGAAATGGTCTAAACCATGATCTTCCAGTTATAATGATAGGTTCTCATTTTGACTCCGTTAAAAATGGAGGCAATTTTGATGGCCCTGCTGGTGTTGTAATGGCCTTAGAGATAATGAGAGTTCTGGAAGAAAATAATGTAAAAACCAAGTACCCCATTGAATTTGTCGGTATGATAGAAGAAGAAGGTGGACGATTTGGTGCTGGAGTATTTGGAAGCAGAGCTATGACAGGTGCTGTATCCACCCAAGAGTTACATAACAATAAGGATGCCGCTGGCATATCGATGGCTGAAGCTTTCAGCAAATTTGGTTTTAATCCAGATGATATTTACAAAGCTCAAAGAAAACCCGAAGATATAAAAGCTTTCATTGAACTCCATATAGAACAAGGCCCTATTTTAGAAACAAATAAAAAGGATGTAGGTATAGTTGAGTTTATAGTTGGGATAAATGAATTCAAGGTTATAGTAAGGGGTAGACCCGATCATGCGGGAACCACTCCAATGAACATGAGGTCCGACGCTCTTATTACGGCATCAAATGTAATTGGAAAAATTCCTAGCTATGCAAAGCAGGCTGGCGAAGGCACCGTGGCTACGGTGGGAACACTTAGCGTCAATCCCGGAGCAGCAAATATTATTCCCGGTGAGGTTACCTTCACAGTTGATATCAGATCAAAAAAGAGTGACTGCATAAAGGAAGTAAAGGATAAAATTATCAAAGCCCTTGATTTAGAAGTTAAAGCTGCCCCAGTAAAAATAGAGATAATAGAAATGTTAGATGTAAAACCCGTTAAAATGTCTGAAGAAATAATAGATAGTCTCGAAAAAAGCGTGGAAGCAAATGATTTTTCCCATGTTAAAATGCTTAGTGGAGCGGGTCATGATGCTATGATCATGACTGCAATAACAGATGTTGGATTAATATTCGTACCCAGCAAGGATGGTAGAAGCCATTGTCCAGAGGAATGGACTGATTATGAAGATTTACAAAAAGGTATTGAGACCATATATAATACAATACTAGACCTAGGGGAGGTAATTTAAATGAATGTTAAAGAGCTTGCGAAAAAGTATAAGCAATACGCTATAGATATGAGAAGAGAATTTCACATGAATCCAGAACCAAGTATGAAGGAGGTAAGAACCTCTGATAGAGTTATTGAAGAGCTGACAAAACTAGGAGTTGAGTGCAAAAAAATAGCTGGAACAGGGGTAATAGGAATAATCAAGGGTTCCTCTAATGGTAAAACCATAGCCCTTAGGGCAGACATGGATGCCCTTGAGGTACAAGAAGAGAATGACACAGAATACAAATCAAAAACTCCCGGTTTAATGCATGGCTGTGGTCATGACGGCCATACAGCCGGATTACTTACAGCAGCCAAAATATTAACTGATATGAAGGATGAACTTAAGGGCAGCATCAAATTAATTTTTCAACCCGGTGAGGAAATAGCACAAGGAGCTAAAAAAATGATAGAAGAAGGTGCTATGGAAGGCGTAGATGGGATATTTGGACTTCATATATGGAATGATGTAGAAGTTGGTAAGGTTTCTGTGGAAGCTGGCCCCAGAATGGCATCAGCGGGATTATTCAAAATAGATATTGAGGGAAAGGGCGGTCATGGTTCTATGCCCCATCAAGCTGTGGATTCAGTAGTTGTGGGTTCTGCCATGGTTATGAACCTCCAGTCCCTGGTTAGTAGAGAAATCAGTCCTCTGGACCCTGCTGTTATAAGTGTAGGTATATTTAACTCTGGAACAAGATTTAATGTTATTGCTGGCAAAGCCTACTTAGAGGGGACAACAAGATGCTTTAGTATGGATGTAAATAATTCCTTTGAAGAAATGATTAAAAGAGTAGCTGAAAACACTGCAAAAACCTATAGGGCCAATGTTAAGCTTGACTATAAACAACTTGTTATTCCTACAATTAATAATCCAGAGATGTCTGCTATAGCTGAAAAAACAGTGGAAAAAATCCAAGGAAAAGATGCCCTTATTACCTATGAAAAAACCACGGGTGGAGAAGATTTTTCGTTTTTCACTGAAAAAGCTCCAGGGGTTTTCGCCTTTGTAGGGTCAAAGAACGAGAAAAAAATAGAATATCATCCCCATCACCATCCAAAATTTGATATTGATGAAGATGCATTAGAGGTTGCTTCAGCATTATATGCTCAGTTTGCAATCGACTTCTTGAATTTATAAATACAAGGGATAAACAACTTTGAGGTCTAATAATAAAGGAGAATAAAATGGATTACAAAAAATTATTAGAGAATGACAAGGAATATATCGTAAAGTTAAGAAGAGAATTTCATTCTAATCCTGAACCAAGCTGGAAGGAGTTCCAAACATCGAAAAGAATCAAAGAAGAATTAAAACGTATTGAAATTCCTTATATTGAAATAGCCGGAACCGGTGTTATCGCTACTATAAAAGGGGATCATCCCGGTAAAACAGTTGCATTGAGGGCAGATATGGATGCTCTGGCCGTTAATGAAGAAAATGATATAGAATATAAATCCCAAAATCCAGGAGTAATGCACGCCTGTGGTCATGATGGTCATTCCGCCATGCTTCTAGGAGCCGCTAGGGCTTTAGTTAAAATAAAGGATAAAATAAAAGGCTCTATTAAGCTAATATTTCAACCTGCCGAAGAACTCGTTCAAGGAGCGAAAAAACTAATTGAGGAAGGTGCCTTAGAAGGTGTTGATGGTATATTGGGTATACATCTATGGTCTGGCGTCGAAACTGGAAGGATATCCGTAGAGTCTGGCCCTAGAATGGCCTCTGGTGATCTAGTTATCATAGACATTATAGGTAAGGGTGGACATGGTTCTATGCCCCATCAAGGCGTTGATGCTACTGTCGTAGCATCATCACTAATTATGAACACCCAATCAATTTTGAGTAGAGAAATAAGCCCATTAGATCCAGTCGTTTTTACCATAGGTGAGCTTAGAGCGGGTACAAGATTCAATGTTATAGCAGAGAAAGCCCATCTTGAGGGCACCATTAGATGCTTTAAACCCGAAATAAGAGCAAAACTTCCCGAGATAATAAAAAGACATGCAAATTCTACTGCCTCAACATATAGGGCTAAGGCTGAGGTTCAGTATATAAAGGGAACACCCCCTACTATTAATGATTCAAAATGCTCATCTATTGCTGAAAGTACTGTTTTAAGTATGCTTGGTGAAGATGGACTCATGAAAATGGAAAAAACAACAGGTAGCGAGGATATGGCATACTATCTTGAAAAAATACCTGGTTTGATAGCCTTCGTTGGAACAAGAAACGCTGAAAAGCAATCGGATTTTCCCCATCATCATCCAAGATTCAATATAGACGAAGATAGCTTAATTATAGGAACTGAACTTTATGTTAGATTTGCTATAGATTTTTTAGAAAAATTTTAAACCCATAACAAAGGGGTGTCTCAGAATAAAGTTCATATTCTGAGGCACCCCTTTATACAAATATGAGACTAAGAAAATTAATAAAAAGAAAAGAGAATGACTTCAAGAATTTAGCAAGAAAACTATCTGAAAGATTTGTGAAAAATTCGTAGAAATGACAGGACGTCATTTCTTAGGCCATGAGGCATGGACGCCTCACGGGAGCGTTAGAATTTTTCTCAAAGCTTGAAGATAAAGTTTTCTCTAAATTCTTGTCGGATTGAACGTTCTTTTTATTAATTTTCAAAATCCCACATTCATATATTATAAAGCACTATAATGATTAATTAAGCCCATCATAGCCATCACATACCCGTATATCCCAAAACCACTTATTTGACCGATACAAGCTGGAGCTGTCACGGATTTTCTTCTAAATTCCTCTCTTCCATGGACATTGCTAATATGTATTTCTACAGTGGGGAGTCCTACGGCCTTAATAGCATCGAGTATGGCAATACTATAGTGGGTATATGCGGCTGGATTAATTATTATACCATCATATTTACCATAAGCCCCTTGTATATAGTCTACTAGCTCCCCCTCAATATTGCTTTGAACTAGCTCTATATCTATATCCAATTTATTTGCTTCGTCCCTAAGATAACTACACATTTCCGAATAGGTTGTTTGTCCATAAATACTTTTTTCTCTTATACCTAAAAAATTGATATTTGGACCATTTATTATTAGGATTTTCAAGGTTTTCAACTCCTAAACAAAGACGTCTAACGACGCTTTATAGTTCTAAGTTCTAAGTGTTAAAGTCTCTCTAATAGGTCTTAAAAGATCTATAAAAATAAAAAACTTACAACTTTAGCAATAAATATTTTTCACAATTTCTATAATTCTTTCCACTACATCTTCTATGCTACCATCATTTATTATTTCATAATTACAATACTTCTTATATAAATCAATTCTTTCATTGTAAAGCTTGTAAAGCCTTTCCTTTCCATCCTTTAGTAATGGACGTCCATGGGTTTGTATATCCGATATTATATTGTCTAAGGCTCTATTAACAAAGATAATTATACCACTTTCATTTAAAAATTCCATATTCTTATGAAATTTTATTACTCCCCCACCTGTAGATATGACAGAGTCCGTATACCTACTTACTTCTTCCACTGATTCACTTTCTAATTTTCTGAAATATTCTTCTCCATCATTTTGAAATATATCTGGAATACTTCTACCTTCCTTTTTTTCTATATATTCATCTATATCACAAAATTCCATGCTTAATTCGTCAGCTACAAGTCTTCCTATAGATGTTTTACCAGAGCCCGGCATCCCGATTAAAATAATATTTTCATTAACTTTTTTCATACTAGATTACCGCCTTCAATATGCTGTGATATATTTTCTCTATAACTTTGTCATCTATTTTTATATCATTCCACAGTTCCTCTGCCTTTACCGCCTGGCCTACTAGCATATATAGTCCATTTACTGCTTTAATTCCTTGTTTGGATGCGTTTTTTAGAAATAACGTTTCTATTGGATTATAAATCAAATCAACGGCTGCCTCAAATTTAGAGATATCTTCTTTGCTGACTGGACAAGCTTCTATCTTAGGATACATGCCACAGGGTGTACAGTTAATTATTATATCCTGGTGGGATAAGGCTTTTATATCATTATAGGAAATCATTCTATGATCCTTAAATTTTTCCCTTCCTTTAGTTATATCCCTGGTCACGAAGGTAACATCCATTACATCTCCATCTAATAGGTATTGCAATACAGCTTTAGAAGCCCCCCCCGTACCTAAAATAACTGCATTTTTATTTTTTATATGGATATCAAATTTATCCAGCATAATACCAAAGCCAAAATAATCGGTATTATAGCCAATTGCTTTATTCTCCCTAAAACAAATGGTATTTACAGCACCAATCTTTTTCCCTTCGTCGGATACCATATCTAAATACTCCATAATGTCTACCTTATATGGAATAGTGACATTTACTCCCTTTGCCCCCACTGCCTTCAATCTATAAACTGCATCCCTTAAATTTCCTTTTTCTATTTCGAGTAAATGATAGTAGCCTTCCATATTTAATTCCTTAAATATTATGGAATGTATAGCAGGGGAAAAGCTGTGTTTTAATTTCTCACCTATAAGACCAAAAAGTCCACTCATATAATATCACCTTTCTCCTTCAACCTTCTTCCTATCTCCGTTAAATAGAGTTCCTGCTCCTAATTCTAATTTCTAAATCCTATGCCCAACGTAGTTCCCTAATAATTTAAAATAACTACTATTTTCTTTTATAGCCTTAATTGACTTTCTGACAGTTTCATCATGAAAATTACCATTAATATCTATATAAAAAAAGTATTCCCATGACCTATCTATAATAGGCCTTGATTCTATCTTTATCATATTTAAATTATTTTCTGCAAAAAAACCTAAAATTTCATATAATGCACCGGGTTGATGGGCTGTTGTGGTTACTATACTGACTTTATTACAGTCCTTATTAACCTCTAAATCTCTACCTATTATAATGAATCTTGTATGATTGATTACATTATAGTTTATGTTTCCCTTAATAATATCTAGATCATAAAGCTCAGCAGCTTTGCCACTGCAAATAGCTGCCTTTTCTTTGCATTTCTCTTCATTTATATATTTTGCACTTATTGCAGTATTCTTAAATGGTATTAGCCTAAGATCTCGATAATCCTTAAAAAATTCACTGCATTGCTGAAAGGCTTGTGGATGAGAATATACCTCTGTAATATCTTCAAGTTTAGTGCCTTTAGGCCCTACTAAATTATGTTCGACCTTTATACATCTTTCTCCCACTATATAAAATCCATACTTTCTTAGAAGATCATATACCTCTGATATACCGCCAGTAGATGAATTCTCAATTGGCAGTACCCCATAGTCTATCCTATGATTTTTAAGGGCTTCAAATATATCCTGAAAATCCATTACATTATATGTGCTAACCTTATCCCCAAAATACTGTGTTAAGGCTTCTTCGCTAAAGGAACCGGGCTCCCCTTGATATCCTACCCTTAGTGACAAGGGATATTTCCTTATGCCATAATTTTGATTTTCTAAAGTAGAACATGCTTCTTCGTCACAACTATCTATATTTACATATTCTTTTTGCACTTCCTTGCTTATTTCCATGACTTTATTTAAGAAATTTGTAGTAGACTCTTGAAATTTTTTATTCTTTAGTCTCGATATATTTTTTTCTATTACCTCTACTTCCCTAGCTTGATTAAATATTTCAAGATCATTATTCTTTTTATATTCTGCAATCTTGAGTACTGTTTCCATACGTTTTTCAAATAAAGCTACAAGTTCCCTATCTATTTCATCAATATGACTTCTTAAGTTTTCAATTTCACTCATTTTAACTCACCCTTTTCCATCATCAAATCTATTAATGCTATAGCACAGGCAGATTCAATTACAGGCACTGCCCTAGGTACTATACACGGATCATGTCGACCATCTATTTGAAGCTGGGTTTCTATACTTTTTTCTATATCTATCGTTCTTTGGAGTTTACCTATTGAAGGGGTCGGCTTGATTGCGGTTCTAAGTATTATAGGCATACCATTAGTTATTCCCCCTAATATCCCCCCATTGTTATTTGAATATGCAGTGATTTTTCCTTCTTTTATATATAGTTCATCATTTGACTGGGATCCCTTGACTTTAGTTATATCAAAACCTGCTCCAAATTCTACTCCCTTTACTGCAGGTATAGAAAATAATATATGGGAAAGCTTACTTTCAACGGAATCAAAGAAGGGTGAGCCTAAGCCCTGTGGTAGGTTTACTATTGCCGCTTCAATTATTCCTCCTACAGAATCCTTCTCTTCCTTAACCTTTAAAATATATTCCTGCATGTCTTTGCCTTTTTGATCATCAATAACACAAAATTCTTTATTTGATAAGCTTTTTAACAGGGTAGGCTCAATATGTACCCCATCAAATGAACTGTCTTTAATATCCCCTATACTTTTTATATGACTTCCTATTAATATGTTTTTGCTTAGTAGAATCTGCTTTGCTACAGCTCCCGCAAATACCAATGGAGCAGTAAGTCTCCCAGAAAAATGTCCTCCTCCTCTATAATCATTGAAGCCTGAGTATCTCACATGACCTGTATGGTCGGCATGACCGGGTCTCATTATGGATCTCATAGCCTCGTAATCCCTTGAATGCTGATTAGTATTGTATATAAGGGAGGATAGTGGTGTTCCCGTGGTTCTGCCATTAAAATACCCACTTAATATTTCAAAGCTATCGCCTTCTTTTCTTGGAGTAGATATCTTGTTTCTTCCTGGAGCCCTTCTCTGCATCTCTTTATTTATATATTCAAAATCTAGCTCAATACCTGGTGGAAGTCCATCTATAACTACTCCTATGGCTTTTCCATGGGACTCTCCAAAAATTGAAAGCTTGATATTTTTACCCCACATACTGCTCATCTATTTTTCCTCCTAAGCTCATAAAGTCCTTCCAAAAATCTGGATAGGATTTCTTTACTGCATCACTACCGGTTATTATTACAGGCTCAGTGCATTTAATAGAAGCTATGGCAAGGGACATGGCAATACGATGATCATTCCAGCTATCTACAGTCCCACCCCTTAGATTTTCTTTTCCTTCGATTATTAATCCATCTTCTAGCTCTTTTACATCGGCTCCTAATTTATTTAGCTCCGTAGCTATTGCCCTTAGTCTATCTGACTCCTTTATTCTAAGCCTTTCTGCATTAATTATCCTTGTTGTTCCATTGCTTAATGCTCCTAATACTGCAAGTACTGGCACTATATCTGGGCACTGTGAAGCGTCTATTACTGTACCCTTTGTTTCTGACCCATTTATTGTGATAAAAGCTTCATTTATCTGAAGATTACCACCCATCCTTTGCACTATTTCAAGTATGGCTCTGTCTCCTTGAAGAGAATCAATTCTTAAATCCCTACACTTTATGCTGTTACCTAAAATTCCAGCAACAATCCAAAATGCGGCCTGGGAAAAGTCTCCTTCTACTCTATAGTCTCTACTAATATATTTTTGATTCCCTTTTATATAAAACTCTTTATAATCCCTGTTTTCTATTTTGATACCAAACTGATTCAATATATCTATTGTTAAATCTACATAGCCCTTTGACTCAAGCTCAGTTGTTATTATGATCTTTGAATCCCCATCAAGTAAGGGTAATACAAACATGAGTCCAGTTATAAATTGTGAGCTAATATTTCCCTCTACCTTAAAGCTTCCCGGTTTTAGTACACCCTTTACCCTTAATGGGAGCCTCCCATCATCATTACTATACCCTATGCTTTGCTCATCAAATATCCTATAGTAGGTGTCCAAGGGTCTTTCCACAAGCTTACCCTCACCAGTAAATGTTACTGCATCTCCTACAAGCCCCGCAAAGGGAATTAAGAATCTTAATGTCGATCCCGATTCCTTACAATCAATATTTGATTCTGGTGCCTTTACACTAGGATTTCCTCTTAAGGTAACATAATATGTGTCTTCGTGGGACTCTATTTCTATACATTCTATCCTCGTTCCAAGTCCCTTCATTCCCTGTAAAGTTGCTTTGATATCCTGTGAAAATATTAAATTATCTATATCGCTTACTCCATTGGAAAGTCCTGCACAGATTATTGCTCTATGGCTTAAGCTCTTTGATGGAGGTATTTTTATTTCTCCCTTAAGCTCTGTTGGATATATTTTAACAGAATTCACTACAAACTCCCCCTTCAAATCTATGTTCTTTATGGGTCATATCATTCTGATCCACGTACTCTTCTACCTGTGTCCTTTATCCTATATATCTCTCTGCATCTTTTCTATCTATATTTTTTATGAAACTATTCCCTATTTCCCGTAGCAATATAATACTTAACCTATCTCCTTTATTTTTTTTATCTAGCCCAATGGCTTTTATAATATCCACTTTTGGGACATCCGGCATCCCATGGGGTAGATTATATTTAATAAGAAGCTTCTGGATAACCTTAGCCGTATCCTCCTTAGTCATCCCCAGTTCTTCACTTCTTTTTGTTATATTATACATCCCTATGGCTACAGCCTCTCCGTGGGTATATGTTTTATAATTAAAATTTTTCTCTATGGCGTGACCTATTGTATGCCCAAAGTTTAGAAGCATCCTTTCTCCTTTATCCTTTTCATCCCTCTGAACCATATCCCTTTTTACGTCACAGCATCTATATATAATTTCTTCAATATTATCAAATAGTTCATCCTCTGTCTCAATATTCATGAGTTTATCAAATAAACCCTTATCCTTTATGCATCCGTATTTTATAACCTCTGCCATTCCATCATATAAGAATCTTTTATCAAGTGTTCTTAGTAGCTGTGGATCGATAAACACTGCCTCTGGATGATAAAAACTACCCACAAGATTTTTACCCATAGGTAAATTTACAGCAACCTTTCCCCCTACACTGCTATCAATCTGAGCCAAAAGAGATGTAGGTATCTGAATAAAGGGGATTCCCCTGAGAAGTGTGGAAGCAGCAAAACCAGCTAAATCTCCAACAACTCCTCCTCCCAGGGCTATAATCATATCTCCCCTTGTTATTTCAAAATCCAAAAGCTTTTCATATATGTCTTTAGCTGACTCCAGTGATTTGCTTTTTTCTCCCGGTTGGATTACAATAGTTGTGGTTTGAAAATTATTTATATTTAATTGATTTATTATCTTTTGGCCATATAATCCTTCAACATTTGAATCGGTTATTATGGCAATTTTTTTATTTTTATATATTTTTTTTATTTCTTCTCCTATATTCCCTAAAATTCCCTTTTTAATAGTTATAGAATACTTTTTCTGTGGAAGATTCACTTCTAAGTTATTCATACTAGATTAATTCCTCCCTTTTTTGACATCCCTTTTTAAATAAAGCTTTGAGGCTATCCTTATCATTACTAATTATGGCCTTTTTAAAATCTGCTATGCTATTTTCAAATATTTCTATTTGTTTTAAAGTATTATTACGATTATCCATAATCAACTCTGTCCAAAGCTCTGAATTAATCTTTGCTACCCTTGTGGCATCCCTGTAGCTTCCTGCAACAAAAAACTTAGTATCCCTTCTACTATCACTATTTATAAGGGCTGATGCCATTATATGAGGAAGATGACTGGTAAATGCAATGATTTCATCATGCTGACGAGGCCCTAGTTTTACTATATTTTTAAATCCAATTGCTTTTATAAGCTTCTCTATATTGTCGATATTTTCCTTTTTATTTTTATCCGTAGGAGTTATTAAATAATTTGCATTATTGAAGATATCCTTAGAAGCATATGCTAATCCTTTACTCTCCCTTCCCGCCATCGGGTGACCACCAATAAAGTCTATATCCTCCCTAATACATGTGTATATCTCTTCAATTAACTTCTCCTTAATACCTGCAGTATCGGTTATAATAGCACCTGACTTAAAATTATCCATATTGTCATTTATAAATTTTACTGTCAAATTTGGATATATACAGGTTATTACTATATCAGATTTTTCAAGGGGGATTTTAGGGTCTATATATCCTTTATCAATTATCCCCATATTTTCAGCAGTTTTTATGACCCCTTCGTCTATATCAATAGCCAAAAGCTTTTTAGGGTTTAATTCCCTTAAGGCAATTGCAAATGAGCCTCCAATCAATCCTAAACCAACTATGGTTATAGTAAAATCACTAAAGTCTATCTCACTCAAATCCATCACTCCATTATAATTCTTTATTTTCTATCTTTGCTAATTGTTTTAATTTTTCCATTAATGAACTAAATCTCTCGGGTTTTATTGATTGTTGTCCGTCACATTTAGCGTTTGCTGGGTCATTATGAACTTCTATCATCAACCCATCGGCTCCAACTGCTAATGCTGCTTTTGCCAAGGGTTCAACCAGCCACCATAATCCACCTGCATGGCTTGGATCCACAATAACAGGTAAATGGCTGTATTTCTTTATAACAGGTATAGCACTGAGATCCAATGTGTTTCTAGTATATTTTTCAAAGGTCCTTATTCCTCTTTCACAAAGAATAACTTTTTCATTTCCCTCGGACATTACATATTCTGCAGCCATTAATAACTCTTCTATAGTGGCAGACAATCCTCTTTTTAGCAGTACTGGCTTATCTAGCTTTCCAACTTCCTTTAAAAGATCAAAGTTTTGCATGTTTCTAGCACCTATTTGTATGACATCTACATCCTCAACAAATTTATCAATTTTATTCGGTGACATAAGCTCAGTAACTATGGGAAGTCCTGTTTTCTCTCTAGCTATCTTAAGAAGCTCTAAGCCTTCATCTCTGAGCCCCTGAAAGCTATAGGGTGAAGTTCTGGGCTTGAATGCTCCCCCCCTTAAAAAAGTAGCCCCACTTTCTTTTATATCCTCGGCAATACTTACGATCTGATCTTCACTCTCTACGGAGCAAGGTCCTGCTATTACAGTAAATTTATTTCCACCAATCTGTCTACCATTTACCTCAACTATACTTCCCTCTGGGTGGAAAAGCCTATTTGCTTTTTTGTAAGGTTCCTGTACAAATATTAATTTCTCCACATTTCTATTTGCCTGAATTTGTGATGGGTCAATTCTACTTGTATCTCCCACAAGTCCAAGTAAATGATAGTTTTCCCCCTTTGACTCATGAATTTCACAGCCTAAACTCTTCATTTTTGTTTTAATTTTTTCACTCTCTTCTTCTTTTGCCTGGGGTTTCATAACAATTATCATACTAAAATCTCCCTTCAAATTTTAATTTTTTATAGTTTGAGGAAATTGCATAACTCTGACTTGGTAGAATTGCATAATATATATGGTATAGCTTCAGAGATTTTAAAACTATATACAGTAGATGATTTTTATAGAAAGTAATTATGCAATTTGCTCGTTTTATTATCATCAAGTATTTCTTGAATAAAAATTGTATAAAAAAAAGAAGACTCTTCTAATGAGTCTTCTTGGCTTACCATCTATTTGTTTAAAAGCTGTAGTAATATTTTCTATAGCTTTATACTAACTAGTCAATAGCAGCTTGCTTTTCCTATTCTCATTAGAAAGGCTTTCCAATATTTTATTGCAAAACGAATAACCAGCGCTAAAATAAAAGTAAAAATAATAGCCCCAGCTAAAAAAGTAAAAATAACTATTAAATTGTTTTGCATTTACCTTTCTAATAAGTTTTTCCATTTCCTTTGCCTCCAAGCTTCTTTCAAATAATTTTTTATATTGAAACTGATTATATCAGATAAGTTATAGATGTCAATGTTTTTTAAGAAAATACACAATTTATTTTATTATATAAAATATTTTAACAATTCACTACAAAGAATAAATATTTAGTTCTTCTCCCCTAATATTTATATTATATTTTATGCCAAAGACATCTATTTGATATCAATTATTTCTTTGGTATAAAATAGATGTCCTTGTTATTTATGTATATTTTAGTTAATAGCTGTATTTCCTGTAACTTTAGCTAAAGCATTTTCTAAGGTTTGCAGACTGCTATTGTGTAACCTTAGATGGGGTATATTTTTTTTCTTGGAAATCTTCATTGTTGTATGTACAAGCTTATGGGATACAACATCTGTAAAGGTAACTATATAATCTGGAGTACCTATTCTTTTCATCAAATCTCCCTTCATCTTAGTAAAGACCTTCACCTTACATCCATGTTTTTTGCCTGTATCTTTATAAATTCTTTCCATTCGTTCATGTCCGCCTATTATAACAACACTCATGTTTTTCACTCCTTTTCCAATTGATAACGATTATCATTATTAATATTTTATCATACTTCATTATATTGTCAAGTGTAGATAGCATAATATTATCAATATTTATTGTATTATAAAAAAATAGTATAGATATATTTCCCTTTAAAAACCCCAGGTCATATAAAAAAAATAAACAAGTCATTTTACGAAGTGATTTTGATTATTTTCTAGGCACTCAGTCACAAACATACTTACTGTACTGTCTGTAAGTAATTGAGTATCGTGGAAAAGAATCAAAATACAAGTAAAATAATTTGTTTATTTTTTCTAATTGAGCAAATTGCATAATTCCATTCTACAAAGTTTATCTACTATAGTTTAAGAATCCCCAAAGCTATGCCATATATATTATGGGTATATATATTGATCTTTAGGTGGCTCAATAACCTCTACCTTAGTGATCTTAATTAATGCCACCTTTCCTTCCTCATGGGTATATTCATTGTAATATATTGTTGACTCCACCCTGCCCATAATTTTAATCCATTCATTATCCTGTGGCTTATTATCCCCACCCCATTCACACAACAATCCCGCGACCTGAGCATCCGCTGCACAGCAACTCATTAACAACCTAGCAATTACAAATCGTTCCTCTGAAAAATCCGATTCTCTATACACAAAACCTGATAATTCAACTTCTTCACCTATCATTTCATCCAGATTTTCATATAATATCATCATAGTATCCTTGAACTTTTCTCCATGGGCACTATAATAATCGGCACTAGTATCTATGTTCATATCAAGCTGTATCTCTTCATCATCAATAGCAGGCTTTTCTTTATTATCTAAATTACTATTAACTATATTTATATTCTTATTAGAAACTACTTTGGCACTTAGGTTCTCTGGATTTACTATAAAGGCTAAAAGTAATGGAATTATGAATATGATATATCCCGGTTTTATTCTTTTATTTTGTTCATATATAAATATTCTTCTAAACTGAAATATAGATAATAATATAAAAACACCCAAAGAAAAAAGTACATACTTAAACATCTTAGGATGCATATATGTATTTATTTTCTGTGTATTAAACAACCCATAAATATAGTAGGCAAAGGAAGCTAATATTATAAACCATATCAATTCATTTATATTAATTTTCTTCATTTCAGCACCTCTATATTCCCATTATATTCACAAGCATAGCCATAGTAAAGCATACTAAAGATATGATAGTTATTAACTTTATTACAAACTTTATTTTAAACGAACTACTGAGCATCAAAGTATTTTTTATGTCTATCATCGGGCCTAATATCAAAAATCCTACTATAGAACCTGTGGTGAATTGCCCAACAAAGGTTCTAGCTATGAAAGCATCTGCTTCTGAACATAGGGATAGTACAAATGCCAAAACCATCATAACTATAGTTGAGGATATTTTCCCCTCCCCTATTGATAAAATATAGCTTCTAGATATGAATGTTTGCATCAATGCCGATAAAAATGCTCCTATTATTAGAAACTTACCCACATTATATAATTCTAGGCCCGTATGTTCTATTATATTAATCCCCTTAGATAGGATACTATCTTTTTTACCGATTACAGAGTGATGATGATGTCCACATCCACAGATATCATGGCTATGGTGATTATGCTCATCACTACATCCACACCTTATATGATCCTGGGAAGTATTATTTTTTAAGGGATTATTATTTTGTATAATCCCCACAATATGACCTATCAATATAGCACTGGTTAGCCCCAGGAAACCCCTTAAAAAAACCATATGGGCTTCACCAGAAAATGCATAATAGGTGGAAGCTAATACCACAGGATTTACAATGGGTACTGAAAGCATAAAGGTTACTGCTATGTGAATCGGCACTCCTTTTTTAATTAACCTTCTCATTATAGGAACAATAGCACATTCACATACTGGAAAAACAAATCCCATTAAAGAAGCCGCAACAAGCCCTACAAACCTACTTTTAGGAATGATTCTTGCAATAGCTTTTTCCGATACAAATATTTTAATTATTGATGATATAAAACTTCCGATCATTACAAATGGTATAGCCTCTAATATTATACTCAAAAAAACTATAGTAAACCCTTCTAAGTAGCTTTTTTCACTATTTAAAAGGCCATTACCCTCAAAGCCAATCATAATATTTAAAAAAAGTATTGTTATAAGGCTACCTATGATAAAAATAAATATCCTTTCCATTTTATTCATCATTTGTGTTGAAATCATAATATATCATCCCCACTCACCTTATAAAGCTCAGTACTTTATCATTGGGCTTTATCTCGATTTATTATTCTAAAAATTAAGGCTATCAGAAAGAATCCTATTACTGATAATAGTATTATTGTTGCCCCCGAAGGTATATTATATTTGTAGGATATAAGTAGTCCGCTAATACTGAAAATAGCCCCTATTATACTGGATAATACCATCATATTTCTAAGATTATAGGTAAATAGTTTTGCTATTGCCGGAGGAATCGTTAATAATGCTATGACCAATATTATTCCTACAACCTTTATTAAAACAACTATACTTAAGGATATTAATATAAATAAAATATATTCAAGGGATAGGGTATTCACCCCCAATATTTTAGTGAATTCCTCATCAAAAAGATAAGCCCTCCAATAATTAAATATACAAGCAATAGAAAGTATAATAATAAAGCTTAGTATTACCATCATCTTTATATATAGGGAGGAAACTGTAAGTATATCTCCAAATAAATATGAAGTCATATCCGGTGGATATCCAGGGGATATGGAAATAAATAATATTCCCAATGCCATACCAAAGGACCAAAACATACCTATTAAGGTGTCTGAATAAGTATTTATTTTCCTTTTGATAGTAGATATTCCTAAAGAAGCTAAAACAGAAAATATGAGCCCTCCTATGATAGGCTCTATACCCAATAAATATCCTAACCCTATGCCTCCAAAGGAAGCATGTGCTATTCCTCCACTCATACTAACCAATCGTTTTTGTGTGATAATTGTTCCAATAACACCACATACGATACTCGATAAAATAGCAGCCATAAATGCATTTTGCATAAATGTATAACTAAATAATGCTTTAATCATATCTGACCTCCCTATGGCTAGCCAATTCCCTGTGGATTATTCCTCCTTTTGTGATATCTTTATTAGGAAATCCACACATTTTTTCAACAACTCCAGGATCTGGTTTAAGGTCTTCTTTATAATATTTTAAGGTTCTATTTACATATACTATATTATCCATATGGGGAAGTATATCCTCCATCTCATGGGTAACAATCATTATGGTCTTTTCTTCCCTAAGTTTATTTAACATATGGTAGATTTCTTTTTTTGTTTTAACATCTAGGCTCGATGTAGGTTCATCTAGTACAAGAATTCTTGGATCTGTAATTAAAGCCCTAGCTATAAGAACCTTTTGTAGTTGTCCTCCCGATAATTGCTTAATTTGTCTATCCCTAAATTCAAGTATTCCTAATTTCTCCATAATATTTTCTGCATGGCTTATATCTTCAGCAGAATATTTTTTAAACCATCTGATTTTTTTTTGTAATTTGCCCATAAGTATTACATCCAAAACATTGATTGGAAAGCTTCTATCAAAAAAAGCAAATTGAGGAACGTACCCAATGGGTTCGCTCCCTTTTATGGAAATTGACCCCGTTGTTGGCTTGATAAGTCTTAACAACACTTTTAGTAGAGTAGATTTTCCTCCACCATTTGGTCCTATTATCCCTAAAAACTCTTTATTTCTTATTTTCAAATCAACATTTTGCAGCGCACATACTGAGCCATAATAGACACTCACGTCTTTTATCTCAACATCATACATCCACAACTGCCTCCTACTTTACAGCTTCTTTTAATTGACCTACTATATATGTTAAATTTTCTATATAATTTGGAGCTAATGGTGCTACTTTGATAGTGGCTCCTTCTATTTCCTTAGCTATGGTTTCAGCTTGATGACTATCAAATTCTTGCTGATAGAAAACAAACTTAATTTTTTCCTGTTTTGCAAAATCTATAACATTCTGAAGCTTCTTAGTAGTAGCTTCTTTTCCTTCCTCTTCTATAGTAACCATTTTCAATCCATAATCATCGGCAAAATATCCAAAGGCTGGATGATATATGATAAATGACTGACCAGCTAGCCCACTGAGAACTTCTTTAATCTCATTATCAGCTTGATCGAGCTTCTCTAGATAATCTGCTGCATTTTTCGTATATATCTTAGCATTTTCAGGATCAATATCAATCAGCTCATCTTTTATTACATCTATCATGACCTTAACACGCTTCGGAGAAAGCCAGATATGGGGATCCCTTATACTATGCTTTTCTTCATTGTCTTTATGATCCTTATCATCGTCATGCTTATGATGCTCTCCCAATTCAAAATAACGGTGAGGATAAACTCCTTCCACTATATCAGCTAATGACACCACCTTTACATCTTTATTAAAATCCTTTATCTTAGGTAGAATATTAGCTCTCTCAGTGGGAACCCCCATAGAGAAATAAACTTTAGCTTCACTAAATTTAGTCATTTGTTTAGGTGTCGGTTGATAATTTGCTGGGCTATGGCCTGGAGGGATCATGGTTACAACATCTACTAAATCCCCAGCCACTGCTTTAACAAAGGTCTCCTCGGGAACTATGGACACTGCTATAGTAATTTGATCCTTACTACTATCAGCCTCTGTATCTAGTGGCTGCTTTCCTTCACAACCAATGATACTTACCATCATGATTATTAATACTATGTAGATAAAACTCTTTTTAAAATTCACTTTTCCAGCCTCCTCATTGCAAATAATTTGCATTTTCAACTACAATTTTACCATATTCTAGTGAAATGTCAATATGATATTACGTAAAATGTAATCTTATATATAAGGATTTCAAAAGCCACAAAGCTATACCATATATATTATGCGACTTAGCCAAGTCAGAGTTATGCAATTTCCTCAAGTCATATTCAAAAAATAAACTAGTTATCTTACTCGTCCTTTTAATTCTTTTCGTCGTTACTTGATCACTTATATACAGTGAATATGTGCGTGACCCGGTACTTAGAAAATAATCAAAATTACTTCGCAACCTAACTTGTTTATTTTTTTCATATTCCTAATACTTAAATTCAGTTGTTTCTTTATCCTATTTATTATATGATATTGTAAAAGGATTATGTATTTTGGAGTGAGGCTTATGGAATTAACGTATATAATAGATAAACTAAAATCTAATGGCTATAAGGTTACTGCCCAAAGAAAAGCAATTTTACAGGTATTGTCTTCTAATCAAAGTAATTTAATTTCAGTTGAAAATCTATTTAATAAATCAAAGGAAATCTATCCTAAAACTAATATGTCTACTGTATACAGAAATCTAGAAATACTAGAAAAACTAGATCTTGTATATAAATTTACCGGTGAAGATGGTATAGCTCTATATAAACTAGTATGTGCTAAAAAGCATCATCATCATATTATATGCAAGGGTTGCGGAAAAACCGAAGTAATAGATTTTTGCCCCATGAACACCTTTGAACAGCTATCAAAGGATAAAAATTTCAGACTGACTGATCATAAGCTCGAATTATACGGGTATTGCAATGATTGTCAAAAAAGCAAAAATAAATAAAATGTTTCGTATAGTCATGTTAACTTAATAAACATATAGAAGTTCATTTCAAATTATATGGGATAAAGTTTGTAAATGGTTCATCAAATCCATATACAAACTTTTATATTATTCATTTACTTGTTTATTCTTCCATGCCTATGTCTTTTCCCAGAACAGTTATTACACATATCAATATCCATATCCCTACCGCAAATTTTATAATTTCCGCCTTCAACCCTTAGTATCTTGCCATTTATAATACTTTTAGCAATTTTTTTTCTAGCATCATTATATATTCTTTGAACAGTTGAACGTGCCACTCCCATTAATTTAGCACAATCTACTTGATTCATTTCCTCTAGATCAATAAGCCTAATGGTTTCCAGTTCTTCTACTGTCAAAATAACGGCATCTGAATCATCGGCATCTGTACTTAACGGACCATAAACTTTAATATCTGGCATTCTACAAACTCTTCTCCATTTTTTAGGTCTAGGCATTTCTTTACCTCCCTCATAATTATAATTATATATTAACAAAATAAAGGAGTGAAGTAAATTCACCCCTTATCTTCTTCATAGTTTCTCAATGCATCCTCAATATTTTTAAGTTCCATCTGCAAATCTTCTTTTTCTTTTTCGAGAATAGCTTTCTCAATTTTGGGATCTAGCTTATCATTATAAAAATACCTTCCAAAGCCTCTCCTACATCCAGTCCCTGCTCTTCCACCTCTTCCTTTACTAAATATAAATTCCTTCCCATTAGTACATTGTCCTAAGCCCCTACCGGTTCCTGTTCCTTTACCCATTGGCCCTGTTCCATCATATCTTGGCATATGAAAACCTCCTTTTTAGTTTTGGGTATATACCCTTTATAATTTATATTATATCAAGTTTTGGGTATATGTCAATAACTTTTGTAATTATATAAAAAAAAAAGACCTTAGCCAATTAGTGCTAAGATCTCATTTGGGTTTATTACTTTACAAGCATCATATCCAGCTCACCGGGAATAGCAGGGAACTCTAATTTAGAAATGGTTTTTTTATCATATAAAGCAATTTGCTTTTGATAAGAAATCGGAATATATATTGCACTATCATGAAGCTGTTTTAAAATAGAATCATAGCAAGCTTGTATCTCTTTCTCATCATTGGTGGAAAATAATTCAGTTATCTTGGCATCCAACTCTGGCTTATTTGGAAGCCCTTGCTGAGCAGGGTTGTCAAGACTATAGCTCATCATACCTCCAATGTAATTATGTGGATCATAGGGTGCCCCATAGGTTGCATTAAACGAAAGATCAAAATCTCCTCCGAACCCTCTCGAACCCCAAACCATCAACTCTACACCATCTAATTTGACATCAATGCCAATTTCTTTCATTTGTGCTGCAAACATTTGTGCTATACTCTCCTCTGCCCCTCTACCCGTAACATACATCAATTGTAATGTAAGAGGCTTTCCATCCTTTTCTCTAATATCCTTTCCAGCGGGAAGTACCCATCCTGCGTTATCTAAAAGCTCGGCTGCTATTTCTTTATTATATTCATATGGGGTTACAGCCACATTACAATAGGGAAGCTTTGGATTTAAAATAGTATCGGCTTTTTCTTCTATACCTAAAAGAGCTGTGCTTATAATATCTTCTTTATTTACACCTTGTAGGATGGCCTTTCTCACATTGATATCTGCTAATATTTCATTTGTAGTATTCATTAAAATACACCCTGTATTTGATTCATTTTCAGAGTAAGCACTTCCAATTTTATCATTATTTTCAAACTGTGAATATGCTTCATAGGAAAGCTGCTTTGCACCATATATTAGATCCACATCGCCACTTTGTAATGCCATAACTCTGGAATCATGATCTGGAATTATCTTAACAGTAACCTTTTCAAATTTTGGTTTTTCTCCCCAATAATTTTCATCTAATGTAAATATGTATTCCTGATCCTTTATTGCCTCACTCAATACATAAGCACCAGTACCAATGCTGCTTTTTAACATCCCTGCTGTGTTGCCATCATCGGGAATCGATGAGGGACTAATCATTCTAATTGGAAACTGTGAACACATATCTAAAAATGCCGCATAATATGGTTCTTTATAGATAAATCTCACTGTTAATTCATCCACCACCTCTACTTTATCAAGCTTTGCAATGGCCCCCATCCAAGAGAAACGATCCGCATTTTGTAGAATCCCATCCAAGTTTTGTTTAACTACCTCTGCACTTAGTATATTTCCATCTGAAAACTTTACATCCTTTCTAAGATGTAATGTATATATCTTACCATCAGTTGAAGACTCGAAACTTTCAGCTAGATATGGTACCGCCTTCTGTCCATCAAATTTTACAAGGGGTTCATATACGAGGCTTAAAATTTCATGACTAAATCCATCCTCGGAAGTAAGGGGCCCAAAGTTATCTAAATCCCTGGACCAAGCAATAACGAGTTCGTTATTTCCCTCCACCTCATTTGAAATTGTTTCCTTTTCCTCTGGATTCGTTGGCACCTTGGAACAGCCCACAATTAATACTGCTGCTATCATAATTAATATTAAAGCACTTCCTATTCTTTTCATTTTAGTCCTCCTATATATTTTAATTTAGGTACTGCATCTATAAGCTGTTTTGCATAACCGCTTTTAAGCTGGTACATATCCTCAAACTCCTCTACATCCTCTATCACCATCCCTTCTTTTAGGATAACGATATGGGATGCTAACCTTTGAGCTATACTTATGTCATGGGTAATCATGATAAATGTAATATTTTGACTAGTCTGGAGTCTTTGAATTAGTCTAATCATATTGTTTTTTGTTTCTGGATCAAGCCCTGATGTCCCTTCATCTAGAACAATCATCTTAGGATCGCAAATAATAGCCCTAGCTATATTAATCCTTTTTTGCTGTCCAGTACTGAAGGTATGGGGATATTTTTCTCCATCCCTGGGGTTTAAATCTACGATAGAAAGAATTTCTTCTACCCTCTTATATCGCTGATTCTTCCTAAGAGTTGTAAAATTCCTCAGTGGCTCTGATAAAAGGTCTTTAACCTTCATCCTGGGATTGAGACTATTATGGGAATCCTGAAAAACAGGCTGTATATCCTTCCTGTAGTCTTTCCAATCCTTTTTGTCAAAGAACTTTAGGGATTTTCCCTTGTATGAAATATCACCTTCATTCCATGCCTCAAAACCTAATAAAATATTTGCAATAGTAGATTTTCCACTACCACTTTCTCCAACGATTGCAATGCTTCGTTTGTTTTTTAGATGAAATGAAACATCCTTAAGTACAGGATTATCTTCATAGCTTTTAAATAAATGGGTAATGTCAAGCATAGTCAATCAGTTCCTTCAGCATTATTTTAGTTAATTTTGATTGTGGCGAGGTTAGAATTTTTTCTGTACTTCCATATTCTAAAAGCTTCCCACCAGAAATAACAGCAACATTATCTGCTATCTGACTTAGAACAGCAAAATCATGGGATATGAAAACAATAGTGACTCCATAACTTTCATTAAGTATTTTAAGCTCTGAAACTATTTCTTTTTGGGTAATTGTATCCAATGCAGTGGTTGGCTCATCGGCTATTATGATTTTACTTTCTACGGACATAGCTAAAGCTAACATAACTCTTTGCAGCATTCCCCCACTCAGTTCATAGCAATAGCTTGAAAATATTCTATCAAATTCCATTAATCTAAGTTTCTCAAACCATTTTTTTGCTATATTGTCCGCCTCTTTTTTACTTATATTCAAATGATATGTAAGGGTTTCTCGGCAATGGGAGCCTATAGTAATAACTGGATTAAAGGCCGTCATGGGATTTTGCATTACATAGGAAATTTCTTTTCCTAAAAAAACTGACATATCCCTTGGTGAATATACTTTATTATTCCAATCTATTTTCCCTGAAACTTTGAATTGCTTTGATGCTAATAGCCCGGTGGTGGCTTTGAATGTCATTGTTTTACCACTCCCGGACTTTCCAACTACAGCTAAAATTTCGCCTTTTTTTATCGATAGATTCATAGAATCAATCAAAACTCTATTACCCCACTCTACTTTAAGATCATTGATCTTCAACAGCCCCATGTATATCACCTTTCTTTTTATCAAATAAATCTCTAAGCCCATCCCCCAATAAATTAAAGCCTATTGCAGTAAAAAATATAAATAACCCAGGATAAAGCATTAACTGGGGCTGTGAAAATATATGCTTTCTACTTTCATTCAGCATAGCACCCCATTCTGGAATAGATGGACTTACACCAAGTCCTAAAAAGGAAAATGCTGAAAGTTCCAAAATGATTCTCCCCATACCTACACTTACATACACAATGAATGCCGGTAGTATGTTAGGAATAATATGCCGTAAAATAATTTGTAGGCTTCCTGTTCCACAGGCTACTGCTGCCTTTACATAGCCCTTATTTTTTTCCTCTAAAACATATCCCCTTACAAACTTAGCGTACCAAGCCCATTGGGCAATTACCATGGATAACATTAAATTAACAATACCTTTACCAATAATGCCAATAAGTACAAGTACAAAAACCATCTGGGGAAATGCCATAATCACATCACAAATTGCTACAAATATACGATCAGCCCTTCCCCCAAAATAAGTAGGTATGGTTCCTAAAAACAGACTTATAATGGATATGCCCCCTATAATAACAAAGGATACTCCCAGGGAATATTTTGTTCCCACAGCTATCCTTGTAAGTACACATCTTCCGAAGCCATCTGTCCCTAGGGGATACGCCTCAGATATGGTTTTGAACTTATCTCCAGATGAAATTTCAAAGGGATCATGGTTTGAGATCATAGGATATATGATACCAAAAGCAATAATCATACATAAAATCAGTAAACCAAGGGTACATTGTTTATTTCTAAAAAATTCCTTCATAGCAGACTGTTTTCACCTACCCTCTTATCCAGCTTGATAGCAATAATATCCGATAATAGATTTACCAGTGCAAAGGAAAATGCAATGATAACTACATAAGCATTGACTGCTGGATTATCCCTCGCAAATATGGCATCAATGCCGTATCTTCCCAATCCCTTTATAGAAAACACCGTTTCAATTATTGCTGTACCCGCCAAAATATTACCAATATTTTGGCCCAAAAGAGAAATTAGTGACACACTAGAACTTTTTAGGATATGCTTTGTCATAATTTTATAGCCCGGTATTCCCCTTGCCCTTGCATATGTAACAAAGTCTTCATCGAGTTTTTCTAAAATATTAGTTCTTACCATCCTCGTATACGTAGCAATAAATGGGATACCTAAAGAAATACTAGGCAAAACATAGCTTCGGAGGCTATCATCAAATACAAAGGGTAAAAGCTTTAATTTTATAGAAAAAAGATATATAAGCATAAGTCCCATCCAATAAGAGGGAACTGACATGCCCATCAATGAAATTCCTCTGATGGCTTGATCTGCTATTTTATCCCTTTGGAGTGCCGACAATATACCTAAAACAATAGATGAAGAAAGCATAATCAGTACTGCTCCTACTACCAGCTTTAGGGTTCTACCAAAACACACTGTTATTTCCTTTACTATGGGCTTCCCAGTCACGAAGGAATCTCCAAAATTAAGGGTAGCAGCATTTTGTAGCCACATTAGGTATCTTTCATGGAGTGGTCTGTTTAGTCCCAACTGAGCCTGTATTTTTTGTACGGTTTCTTCATTTGGCGGCATCATATGCTTATGTATATATGCATCAGTAGCATCTATTGGAGATAAATTCAGTAGAAAAAAGCAAAGCATAGTAATACCTAAAAGCACTAATACTAGGGAAATAACTCTCTTAAATATAAATCTTCTGACTTTTATATGCTTCGTATTTTCCATTCATTCACCCCTAACTGGCGTTTCCACAAGGAATGATAAATTCCATTTTTTCTGGTTAACCCTTGATGTGTTCCCTTTTCCTTTAATACACCATTGTCTAAAACAAGAATTTGGTCCGCATTAGTAATAGAGGAAAATTTATGGGCAATAACGAAAACCGTTTTTCCTTTTACTAACTGGGATATTGCTCTTTGGATATCTACCTCGTTGACTGGAGCAACTCCGCTAGTTGCCTCATCTAATATGATAATAGGTGAATCCTTTATGATGGCCCTTGCAATGGCAATTCTTTGACGCTGACCACCTGATAAAGTCGTTCCACCTTCTCCTACCATTGTTTTGTAGCCATTTGGAAGCTTTTCAATAAAATCATGACAGCAAGCGAGTCTAGCTGCTGCTTCAATTTCTTCCTTGGCAGCTTTCTCATTACCATATCTTATATTATTGTATATGGTATCATTAAAAAGGTAATTATCTTGAAACACTACGGATATATATTTCATAAGGGTTTCAATTCTATACTCGCGAATATTTCTACCACCAAGCTTTATCTCCCCACTATCCGTATCCCAAAATCTCATCATAAGCTGTATCAAGGTTGTTTTTCCGCTACCAGAAGCCCCGACAATTGCAGTTAATGTATTTTGAGGTGCAATAAAAGAAAGATTTTTAAGAATAGGCTTCTCATTATATCCAAAGTATACATTTGAAAATTCTACATCAAAGGATGTACATTCAATATCCTTCTCTGGTTCCTCCATGGGTTTAAAGTTCATTAGATGTTCCACTCTATCAAGACTCACCTCCATTCCTTTAAGTGTCCCTGAATAGGACGATAAAATTTCAAAGGGCTGATAAATATGAATGCCTATGACAGAAAACATCAAAAATATGCTAAAATCAATACTTTTATCTATTAGTAAATAGCTGCCTAGGCATAAAACTACTCCAAGTCCTAGATACATAAACATGGCATATCCTTGAAGTAAAGGAATGATTTTTGCATCTTCTTTAATGGTTTTATCCGCAAATTGTCGAAAAACCTTCCCCATACGTTCATGATGATTTTTTTGATTATTGTAAGCTTTTACCGTTGCCATACCTTGAATATATTCCACGGTATGATTTATTAAATTACTTTCTGCTTCTAGCTTTACCTTCGCAGAGTGGGCATACATACGCCTGATAACTTTATTAAGCATAAAAGAAATGGGAAAACCTATAAAAAAAGCAATAGTCATAGGAATATTCAATACCCCTAAAAATAGTATGGTTACTACCAGGGTTGTAACACTACTTACTACCTTAGATACAAGCTGCATAGCGTAAAGCTCAATCTGTGTAAGCTCATTGGTTACAATGGCATTTATTTCTCCAAGACTTCTACCCATAAAATCTCCCATAGGCATTTTTTTAAGAAATTCGCATATGTCTTTTCTTTTTTGGGCAATTACTTCATATCCTACACTACTAATAGTTGATGTTTCCTTAAAATGAAAAAGGTATTGTAGAAAAATACATATAGCAAATGTAAATGTGTATATATAAATATTTGTTTTTGATAAGGATTTACCTACCATATCTCTTATAAAGAAAAACATAAACATAAGGGGCGCACAAGAAAAAGCACTTTGTAAAATTCCATATGCTATTCCTTTTTTAACCTTTGAGCTAAAGGTTCCCGACAGTTTTATTATTCTTTCAACAGAATTAAACATATTCCCACGCCTCCTCCCTATTAATTTTAAAGTTAAGGGATTCCTGGTATTTTTTATACATATTGTGATATAGTCCATTGATAGCTAATAGCTGGAAATGAAGCCCTTCTTCTTTAACTATTCCCTCTGAAAGTGCTATAATTTTATTGGCATCCTCAATGGTAGATAATCTATGGGCAATTACCAACACCGTTTTATTTTTCGACAAATTAGATATAGCTGACTGAATCTCCATTTGGCTTTCTGCATCGCAAGAAGCAGTTGCTTCGTCTAGAATAATAATTGGTGCATCCTTCAAAATTGCTCTAGCTATTGCAATACGTTGCTTTTCCCCACCGGATAATTTTATATCTGTACCTCCAATAACAGTATCTAGCCCTTTTTGTGTAACTAAATCCTTACAGGATGCAAGCTTTGCTGCCTCCATAATTTCTTCATCTGTGGCATCGGGCTTGCCCATTCTAATATTGTTTCTTAGGGTATCATGAAAAATAATGGTATCTTGGAAGACAAAACTAATATTATCCATAAGCTGCTGGAAGGGTATCTCTTTAACGGGTATCCCTCCAATTAAGATTTCCCCGGAATCTACATCCCAAAATCGTGCAGCAAGCTTGGCAATTGTACTTTTACCACATCCCGATTCTCCTACCAATGCAGTTAATTCTCCCCCACGAGCTACAAAGGATATGTCCTTAATAACCTGTTTATCATCTTCATAGCTAAAACTTACATTCTTAAATTCGATAGAATGATTTTTAAACTTAACTGTTTTTTTACAGTTTTTCAGCTCTTCCATGGATAGGAATTGCTTTATCTGTTCATAGGATTGACTAATCATTGGCATGGTGTCAGTAAATTCACCAAGCTTTACAAGTGGAACAGAAAAGGAAAAGGACATCAAAAAAAAGAAAATGATAGTACTAATATCGATTTTACCCTTTAGAAATAATAATCCAGCCGTTGGTAAGAGAACTAATAGATTGGCTTTTATTAAAATAGAAAATCCAGACATATATTTCCAACAAGCTTTGTACCAATCTAAAACGTGATATTTAAAATTATCCACAGTAGTTTCAATCTTTGCCCTAGCCACATCTGTCTTATTAAAGGATTTAATAACTGTCATTCCTTGGATATACTCTATAATAGAAAAATTCATATCCATTAAAGATTTTGAATAATTTTCCATTTTCTCTTCACTGCCTTGCATCATTCCAGATAATATTTTATATGCAATCGGTATAATAATTACCGTTGCCAAAGCCATTCTCCAATCTAAAGCAAACAATAAAATGCCAACCGCTATTGGTACTCCCAGGCTAGATGATACCTCTGGAACATGATGTGCTAGAAATTTCTCAAGACCTTCTACATCTTCCACTATGAGCTTCTTATAATAACCGCTATTCCCTTGCATCACAACTCCCAGGGATAGGCCTTCCAATTTATTGAGCATTTCTAAACGAATGCCATATAGCAAATCCGCTGTAGCCATATGGGAGATATAAGAGGATATAGCAAAACAACTAAATCGCATTATGATACCTAGGATTGCCCAAATAATATAATTACGTATTTGATAGTTTGAGTAATAAATCTCCGTAATGACCCTAAAGGTACAATAATAAGGAATAATAGAAAAAATTACTGAAATAAATCCAAATACCACAGAAAATGAAAATTTTCTTTTTTCCTGCAGGCATATATTTATCAGCCCTTTAATACTACTAATCATGGTATAACCACCTCCTAAAAAAAATAAGACCATACAATCCAATTTCCATAACTAGGATTATATCGTCTTATTTAAAATTTTTCTGCCTATAGAAGGAGCTTTTATGCTCCAAAACGAAAATGTTTTGGATTTTCTCCGTAAAACTCCCTAAAATTTCTTGCAAAATGACTGGCATTGCTGTATCCTACAGCACATGAAACTTCTCCAATGTTTAAGTCCTTTTGCTGTAATAACTCCTTGGCTTTGACCATTCGTATATGTTTTAAATATCCAAAAATCGTCATATTATAAAGCTGTTTAAATCCTTTTTTTAATTTATACTCATTTAAATGCACTTCCTTAGCTAATTGATGAATTGTATATGGCTCAACTATGTTTTCTTCAATCAATAATCTAGCTTGCTCAATTGCATCCTTAGCCTGCTTATCAAGAAACACTGAATTATCTTCAAGCTTTAATAGATTAATCTCTTTTTCCCATATAAGGGATAATGCCTCTATTGACTTACTTTGCAAATACATCAGTTTTCCAATATTAGAAAAATCACATGCCATCATTTGGTTAAAAATCGATGTCAGTTCCATTCTTGGTTTATGTGGTTTAGTCAAATCAATTGCCCTAGAGGATCGTTTGAATTCATTTAAATCTTGATGATATTCAGTATTTAAAAGACTATCAGACACAAAGCGTTCGTCAGCAATAATGGTTATGTATTTAATTCTTCTACCTTCAACAAGTTTAAATATTCCGCACATTTCTTCTCTAAAATAAACACTCATGTTTCCGCTACTTAGATTCATATCCCTAGCCAAGACTTCATTATGAAACAAATTTCCTTCAATCATATAATTGATTTCATAGGGTGGATCGATGAGGTGATACTCAAATCCTATAGATTTTTTCAGATATAAATCCGTGATGCACAGCTCCAATCCATTTTTAAACCGTATTTGTTCTATGCAGCCTTCTCCAAATTCAGGATTTACATAATACCGTTCATACATGCCAGCCTTTTCACTTTCAAATTTACATTCTTGAACAAAGAACTTATAAAAATCATCGGCATTGGTAACTATGAAATTTTCATTCACAGCACTCACCTCTCTCAATAAAAAATATATTATCAACGACGTTGATAATAGTTATCAATATCATCAATTATAATTTATTCTCTCTAAATTGTAAAGTTTTCCTATTTTATAAAGGTTCTTATTTCTATACTTCTTTATTGTTATTAGTCCCTTTTTATTAGATTTTGAAAATAGAAAAAGACCTTAGCAAACTTAATACTAAGATCTTTTTTATTAAACAAACTATTTACAAAGTTCCTAGAGCAATCCATAGTACACCCTAAGCATTACTTAAAATGGTACTTTTTCTGCACTAAATGATACATAATCCACATTGTCTTTCCATCCTCTAAGTCCTATGCATCCATCTACATTAAGCTTAGAATCTTGAGTTTTTATGTATGACTTTCCTTCTACAAACACTTCTATTGCGTTTCCTATTTTTTCAACACGAAGATCATATTCCTTACCACTTTTTACATCAAAGCCAAGCTCAACTTCCTTTAATCTATTCCAACTATTATTAGCACATTCAATGTGTAAAGTATATATAAACATATTAGCCCTACATAAATTTCGTTTTATTTACAAACAAATGCCAAAATACAGGTATTATCTGCAAGGCAAAAGGTGATTATGTATGTATATCTACTTGACAAAAGCAGAAAAAAAGCACCAATTGACTTTTAATCAAATTGTGCTTTTTTGTGATTGGTTACTTGAGGAAATTGCATAACTCTTACTTGGCACAATTGCATATGCGAATATCATCCTTAATTTAATTACTTAAGATATAAGCATATTTGGTGGTATAGCTTTGAAGATTTTTAAACTACATGTAGTAGATGGTTTTTATAGAA